>JBMLOK010000446.1:0-5601 GCA_049243005.1 Bacteroidia bacterium
AAAACAAAAGTGAATTTATACCCTACCAACCTAAATTTATAGCTGCTTGTCACTGCAAATTTGTTGCACTTTTTAAAAACATAAGTCGCCAATACTGCATAAAAAAGCGAGTTTTGGCGAAGTATAGATTTTAATAAACAAACAAAAAATCCATACCAAGGCTACTTTGAAGCAATTCATTACTGTACTCATTTTCCTTAATACCATAAGTTGTTAGCATGGTAATAAAAATATTTTTCCTCGTTTTGGTTGCTTTCTGTAATTCAGAAATTTTATTCTTTAAGTTGAAATAATACTTTTTATCAATAACAAATGGAGAATTATGGAACTTCATTTCACAAACATTCATCACGTTATCTGCCCTATCTATTAATAAGTCGATTTGAGCATTTTCATTGAACCAACAAGATTCATGAGTATATATAATATCAATTCTAAGCGCCTTTTTTATTTGTGAGATATGTTTAAGGCACAAGGTTTCAAAAACAAAACCCGACCATGATTGATAAGACTGAGATATGCTTAACTTTTGCCAGGTTCCTTCGCCACCATTCTTATTGAAATCTATGAACTTTAGATAGAACCTGGAATATTCATCTGATAAACGATAAAGTGTTAACTGCTTCTTATTTTGATAATATGGATAATCTGTCACAAAGCCAGATTCTACCAACTCTTCGAGCTTCAATGAAAAATCTCCCCCGGATGGTAATTTACTTTTAACAATCAATTCGTTTCTTGTTAAACCTTTATTTGAAGATGCTAAAGTTTTTATAATTTTAATATGTCGTTCAGAGTTTTCAAACAACGAAATAAACAATTGGTTAAACTCATCATTTAATAAGCCATCCTTACTAAAACACAATTTATCTATATTCTGAGATACACTTAAACCTTTGCTAAGTTTCTCCAAATAATGAGGCACTCCTCCCAAAGCCATGTAGATTTGAATCACATCATAACGAGTAAATTTTAAACCTTTTTTGACTAGAAACTGCTCTGTTTCTGAAAGATTAAATGGCAGTAATCTTATTTTACGTGAAATTCTATTATGAAGACCTCCTTTATTCTTAATGATTTTCTGAACCATATAAGAAGCTGCTGAACCGCAAATAACAACAATCAGGTCGTCTCTTTTTGTGCAGTATGTATTCCAAAAGTTTTCAAAGGCCATCAAAAACTTCGATTTTGCTGTAGCCATCCAAGGAAACTCATCAATAAAAATAACCTTCTTCTTTCCTTTGGGTAAAGTATCCAAATACATCTCAAATATTGAAAAGACTTCAAGCCAATTTTTAGGCAAATCACGAAGAGATCGCCTGGATCTTTTTCTAATTTCTTTAGTAAAATTGCTAATCTGATCTTGAAGTGAAGCTCCAAATAAACCGGTGACTTCAAAAACAATACTCTGTTTATAAAATTCACGAACCAAATAAGTTTTCCCAATTCTTCTGCGCCCATAAATTGCGATTAGTTCAGACTTCTTATTCTCAAAGACTTCTTTAAGTATAGCTTGTTCCCTTAATCTTCCTACAATTTTCGACATGTTAAATATTTTATAATTCGCCAAAATTACATATTTTTAGGAGTTTTGGCGAATTATAATTTTTAATAAAATTGATAACGAATTTATTTTCTCTTGATATTTAAGCTTTCACATCGAAATTTATCAATCTTTTAAAACAATAAAATTGTTAATCTATATGATAGAATAGAGTTTTGGTAAGCAGAAAATTCAACAAGAATATAAAGCCATTTCATTTAAGGAACCTATACAATAGTTAAGTCATCATTACATTAAATCTGAATTCCAAAATATACCTGAAATCAATTTTCGAGACCTTTAGTAAAATCTTACACAATAAATAGATGAAGCTTGTTTAAAATTGTTTTGTGTTAAAAATCATTCATCCAAATTCTGAAATTCTCAAAAAATACATTGAATACTTCTATGTGTTGGAGGGAGATTGGACGCAAAAGTTGAGTTATTTGGCTTTCCCTCATTATTTAAATTGTGTTTCTTTTTTTAAAGATATAGAAATAAAAAGAAGTGATTTTCAGGTTGAGTTCTCTGAATCAGCAAAACCAAATACTCATATTGAAATCCTGGGAAAGTACTTGAGTCCTGTAAGAATTAATTACCAAGGCAAAATAAAAGAGATTTCAATCATTTTTAAACCACTGGGCATTAATCGCTTTTTGAAAAAATACTACTTACTAGAAGCGCCTAAGTTTTCTCAATCGTTTAACAATAAAAACTGGTTGAACTTCGGAGAAACATTTTTATCCAATCAAATAGATTTAAATATCCTGGAGGAGTTTTTACTTTCTGAATTAAACGAAACCAATGAAATCTCCGAATTTGAAAAGTGTTTAAGTTATTTCCATAATTATGAACAGGATTTTTTGATTTTAGAAATTGCTGATCATTTAGGAATCAATCTAAAAACATTTCAAAGACATTTTACAAATCATATTGGATGTTCACCTGTGGAATATAGAAGAATATGCCGTTTTAGGAATGCGATTGATTCCAAAATAAGTTCAAATGAATTAAAATCATTAACTGAAATTACATTTGAAAACAATTTTTTCGACCAATCATACTTCATCAAAGAATTCAAAAAATTAACGCAACACAACCCCAAAGACTTTTTTAAAGTAACCCATCAAATTGATGGAAAAAACATCATTTGGGAAATTTTATAGTGTCGTAAAAATACAATTCGGAGTAATGGAGACTAGCGAATTTTGGAGTAAACTAAAAGACATCAAAATGAAAACTCCGATTAACAAATTTCTTTACATTGGGTTTCTCTTCTTAGGGATTTACCAAGCCGTATTTAACCAAGACTACATGCAAGCCGCAGCATCACATGGTATAGCATTAGCATTCGACCCATTTAATCCTGAACAAAAATGGAACGACAGACCATTCTGGCAAAAGGCTGTTTTAATTATTCACTTAGCGGTAGTCGCTGCAATGTTTGGATTAGGAATTGGGTTAAATGACAAATAAAACCTTAAGATGAGACTTTACTTGTATCTGATATTCTTATTCTTTAAGATTATATTTTTTTATTCAGCTCAAGCACAATCCGAAATATCTCAATATCAAAGTAAGAGTAAAAAATTTGAACAAATTGGGAAATGCGATAGCAATCTTATTTTAATCATCAAAAAGAACAAATCTGAAATTGTGGGGAAGTTTACCGATAGCTTAATCTATGAAAAGCTTCCTGGTAAAAACAAATGGAAAGTTGTTGGAATGTTTAAAGACAGCTGTTTTTACAAAAATTATCCGTTGAGAAAAAGATGGGTTTGTATTGGGAAATACAAAGATGGATTCATCTATAAAAAAGCACGAAAAAAAGAAAATTGGATAATCGTTGGTAAATATTCGAATTGTGCAGCAGGAGCAGCATACCTATTGTTTTTTTATAGTAATGAATCGGATTCAGGTTCCTCAGTAATAATATTTTAATTATTATCATGTGTTGCCCAAATTCTCAATTCATCCCAGAATTGGCTTGAGAACAAACCATTTTGGCAAGCAAAAGCCGTAATTGCTGCCTTTTTAATGAATAATTTTCTACATTTCACTTGTGCACTTTACATTCAAAATCAATATAAGACGACAAATTTCATGTTGGGCATTTTATCAATATTCCAACATTTTTCCATTCAGAAAATGCAAAAGAAATCCTACTCAATAGATTTTAATCTACTGAAATAGGATTTCATAAAATTTAAAAAAGGAGATTAGTCTCTTTTTACTTGAGTTGCAGTAGGGCCTTTTTTACCTTGACCAATTTCAAATGTAACCTTGTCATCTTGTTGAATATTGTCTACAAGGCCGGATACGTGAACAAAGATTTCCTCCCCGCTTCCATCAACCTTAATAAAACCAAAACCTTTTGATTCATTGAAAAACTTTACTGTACCAGTAGCCATAATTTGTTGTTTTATCAATTACTGAAATGTAATTGAACGTGCAAAGGTCCGAGAGTCATTTGAATTATTATAATTTATTCGAAAAAAGAATGAAAACTTTAATAAAATAGTTTCAATTTTAAAAAAATACAGAGCATACAAAGCTTCTAAAAATAGAAATTCCCAACCTTCTTAAACTACCAAAACATCTAGAAATCTATTATTTAGAGAGGAATTTGAATGCTAGACTTAAAATCAACTCCTTCAATTTTTCTTAATTTTAAAAATACTGTCAAAAATTATTAAAATAGTCCATTTATTGTATTTTATTGCATTTTATAGGGAAATACTGTGAAAATATTTCCTATTCAAAAAATGTATTTATGAATAGACTTTTACTTTTTATCTTTTTGATTTTGGGATTTTCAAAATCAAATGCACAATCAGTTACTATTACTCAACCCAATGGTTCAGAAATTTTATATGGATGTCAGAATTACCAAGTAAAATGGACAGCCACCGGTGTTTCAAACAATTGGAATATTGATTATTCTTTGAACAATGGTGCAATCTGGACATCAGTTTCAAGCAATTTAAGCATTACTCCTGTTGCGGGAGTTTATACTTTTAACTGGACTGTGCCTATGGTTGGTTCCAATATTGTTTTAATCAGAGCAAGGGATTATAGTGATACAACCAAACAAGATATTAGTAATGCCGGATTTACTATTCAATTACCAATTAATATCACTTCTCCAAATGGTGGTGAAACCTGGCAAGGACTTTCAACCAAACTAATTACATGGACACCTGCAGGAACATCCGGTGTATTTAATTTATCTTATTCGGTTGATAATGGCACAAATTTCACTTCTATAACAAGTAATGTATCTGCAAATAATTTCACATGGACAGTACCAAATAACCCTTCAACACAGGCTTTAATAAGGGTTAATGATGCCAGTACTTCTTGTCAGCTTGATTTATCAAATGCTGTTTTTACCATTTCTCCAGCTCAACCAATTTTGTTAGCACCCAACGGTGGTGAAACATGGACTATCAATTCCGTTAGAAACATTACCTGGAATACTGCTACTTTCCATTCTACTGTTAAATTGGAATATTCAACAGACAATGGAGTAAATTATAATCTCATAAGCTCTTCAGTTCCTAATAACGGAACTTATGCTTGGACAATTCCTAACACACCAGGAAATCAAATAAAAGTAAGGGCAAGTAATTCATCAGGCTCAACGGTATTTGATGAAAGTAATGCTTCGTTTACTATTGCAAACCCAAGTAATTTTTTAATGAGTCCAAATGGCGGAGAAGTATTTAGAAGTTTAAATAACCAATTAATCACCTGGGATAATTCAGTTTTTAATTCAACAGTTAAAATTGAATATTCTACCAATGCAGGAAGCACTTGGAACTTAATAACTTCCTCTGCAAGTAATACAGGTTCATACACTTGGAATCTCCCATCAATGCTTTCTACAAACCAAGCTTTGATCAGATTGACTAATAATACACTTAATACTATTATTGATACTTCTGATGCCTATTTCACCATCAAAGCTCCCGTTACTATTGATTATCCTAATTTAGTTTCAGATACTTTAACTGGTTGTTCAACCATCAACATCAGTTTTAGTAAATCTACATCTT
>JBMLOK010000446.1:5701-33125 GCA_049243005.1 Bacteroidia bacterium
GGAATATCATTAGTTCTTCTGCTCCAAATACTGGTACGTTTAACTGGACAGTGCCGTTCATTTCAAGCAATGAAGCATTAATTAGAATTAGCAATACAAATAACCCTTCAATTTTTGATATTAGTAATGATGTATTCACGATTCAAATTCCGGCTGCAACACTTACCTCTCCTAATGGAGGAGAAACATGGTATGCCGGAACATCACAAAATATAACATGGTTAACGGCAAGTATTTTTAGTCCTACAGTAAATCTTGAATTTTCATTAAATGGAGGACAAAGTTGGGAAACAATTGTCAATAATATCAGTAATAACGGAAGCTACAACTGGACCATCCCTAATAGAAACTCTGCAAATGCTTTAATTAGAATTAGCAACAATTCGAATACAAATTATTCTGATGTAAGTAATGCTTTAATGACAATCAGGCCATTTGTTAGATTAGTATCTCCAAATGGAGCTAATCAATTAGGCTCATGTACACAAACAACTATTACATTCGAAAAAGCGCCAACTTTCAATTCATTTAATTTAGAGTATTCAATAAACAATGGCTCAAGTTGGACCTCAATTTTTGCTGCCCAAACATATAACAATACAATTAATACCTATAACTGGACACTTCCAAACGCATCTACTAGTCAGGCTTTGATGAGAATTTACCCGTCTACAGATGCAACAAAAGCAGATACCAGTGATGCAAATTTTACCATCAGAAAACCTGTAAATATCTTACAACCGAATTTTGGTGGGGTATTGGTAGTAGGTTCAACTTATACCATTAAATGGCAAAGTGATGGTATTTCAAACCTATATGATATCTCTTATTCAACTTCCGGTCCAACAGGTACATTTACCAATATTGTTCTTGGATACAATACATCAACTAACACATATACATGGACAGTTCCAAATACTCCTTCTACAAATTGTTATTTAAAAATAAAAGACAATATTAATTCTTGTAAAGAAGATGTTTCAGACCTGGCATTTAGTATAGCAACAGTTGCAAATCCGATTACAATTACAAATCCAAATGGAAGTGATACATTGAGTGCTTGTCAGACTTATAACATCACCTGGAATGAAACATCAACAACACCAATTGGGAATTATAATATAGGTTATTCGATAGACAATGGAACTAATTGGATACCTATTGTATCTAACTACATAACCTCAAATAAAAATTACCCTTGGATTGTACCAAACATTTCATCAACCAATGTTTTAATTAGAGTTCAAAGTGGATTAAATCCTTTGGTTTTTGATTATAGTGATGCACAATTCAGAATTAATCCAGGAAGACTTATTAGTAATAATGATACCAGTATTTGTTCAGGAAGTTTGGTTCAATTAAATACTACAGGTGGAAGTAATTATTCATGGACGCCAAGCACAGGGCTTTCAAACCCTTCAATTGCAAATCCTGTAGCAAATCCTACAAATACAACTCAGTATATAGTAAGTTCATCAACGGGTACTTGTGTTTTAAGTGACACAGTTGTAATCACTGTTAACCCTTCAAACTCAGGCAGTGCCTCAGTAATTGTAAGTCCAAACCCCGGAATTGCTTTCTGTTCAGGAACAACTGCAACCTTTACAGCTATTCCAACAAATGGAGGAACAAACCCTAGTTATCAATGGAAATTAAACAATGTTAATGTGGGTAGTAACAGCAGTGTTTATATCAATAACCAATTAGCAAATAATGATGTTGTAAGACTTATTATGACATCTTCTTTGCAGTGTTTACAGAATCCGGTTGCCAATTCGAATAATCTTACCTTAACCGTTTTTCCAAATCTTGCACCTACTGCCACCATCAGCACTTCGAGTACAAGTGTTTGTCAGGGTAGCACTGTTAGCTTTAATTCAACTATTACAAATGGAGGAAGTAGTCCTGTTTACCAATGGAAGAAAAACGGAAACAATATTGGAACTAATTCATCGAGTTATGTGGCTTCTAACTTGGTTAATAATGATATAATAAGTTTAGATCTTAGCTCAAATGCAAGTTGTGCCAGTCCTGCAAGTGTTAGCTCAAACTCATTGTTAATGACAGTTACAAACAATGTTACACCAAGTATCAGCATAAGTTCATCAGCTAATAATATCTGTTCAGGAACCTCAATTACATTTACTGCCAGTATAAGCAATGGAGGAAGCGCTCCCGTTTACCAATGGAAGAAAAATGGAAGTAATGTTGGAACAAATTCCAGCACCTACATTACAAGTACATTGCTTAATAATGATGTCATTACATGTGAATTAAGTTCAAGTCTAAGTTGCGTTACTTCTCAAACAGCCGGCTCAAATTCAATTACAATGTTGGTATCAACATCTATTATACCATCAGTAAGCATTACTCCAAGTGCAACAACTATTTGTTCAGGAACGAGTGTTTCATTTACAGCAAACCCAGTTAATGGAGGTAGTTCTCCGGCTTATCAGTGGAAAGTTAACGGAACTAATGTAGGAAGCAATTCTCCTAATTTTAGTACCTCTACATTGAGTAATTCTGATAATGTTACAGTAACCTTAAGTTCTTCTATTGGTTGTGCAAATCCAACATCTGCTATTTCCAGTGGAGTAATCATTACTGTAAATCCGAATTCCGCACCTAGCATCAGCATTAGTTCTAATGCAAGTACTATCTGCTCCGGAACAAATGTTATGTTTACTGCTAATACAATCAACGCTGGTAGTAATGCTAGCTATCAGTGGAAAGTAAATGGATTAAATGCTGGAGGCAATTCAGCTACTTTTAATACATCACTTTTAAACAATGGCGATTCTGTAAAATGTATTTTAAGTTCTGCAAGTAGCTGCGCAAATCCAAATACTGCAAGTTCAAACACGATTGTCATAACTGTTAATTCAATCAATACGCCTTCAATTTCAATTGGAACTACATCTTCAACTATTTGCCAAAACAGTTTAGTAAGTTTTAATTCAGTTGTAACAAATGGAGGAAGCAATCCTGTTTATCAATGGAAAATAAATGGGAATAATGTAGGAACAAATTCAGCAAACTTTAGTACAAGTTCTATCGCCAACAACGATACTGTTAGATGTATTCTAACTTCTAATATAAGCTGTGCCACCAATACCAATGTTTCTTCTAATTTAATTTATATGAGTATAGCTGCCAATGTTATTCCGGCTGTAAGCATATCAACAAGCAGCAGTTCTGTTTGTACCGGCTCTTTAGTTAGTTTTTCAGCGAGCCCAACAAATGGAGGTTCAAATCCTTCTTATCAATGGAAGAAAAACGGAATAAATGTTGGCACAAATAGTTCGATTTATAATTTAAGCAATCCTCAAAACAATGATGTCATTACTTGCATTTTAAGTTCATCTGCTAATTGTGCGAGTCCTTTAACCGCTAATTCCAATTCAATTTCACTAACAGTAAGTAATCCTGTTACACCAAGTATCAACATTGTAGCAAGTACAAATAATATCTGTTCAGGACAAAACATCATCTTTACTGCAACTGCAAATAATGGTGGTAGCAATCCTGTTTACCAATGGAAGAAAAACGGAACTAATATCGGAACCAATTCAAATGTTTATAGCAGTACAATATTAAATAACAATGATATCATTACCTGCGAATTGCAAAGTAGTATTGGATGTGTAAGCGCTAATAATGTTCTGTCAAATACCATTACAATAACAGTAAATAACAGTTTAACACCTACTATTTCAATCAGTACAAGTTCGAATATTGTTTGTAGTGGAAACTCGGTTAGTTTTACATCCAGTATAACAAACGGGGGAGCCAACCCTGTTTATGTTTGGAAAAACAATGGTAATATTATCAGTGGTGCAAATAGTTCTTCTTATAATAGCACTAGCTTAAGTAATAACGATGTTATTACTTGTGAATTAAGTTCAAATGCGTCTTGTTTATTAAGTAACCAGGCCTCAAGTAATGCGATTCAAATGCAGGTTAATTCTTCAGTTTCACCATCAATTAGCATTTCAACCAATACTCCAAATATTTGTAATGGTTCGAATATTACCTTTAATTCTTTGATTGTAAACGGAGGGACTAATCCTTCTTATCAATGGAAAATTAATGGTTCGAATGCAGGAACAAATAGCAGCACTTTCAGTAGTTCAAGTCTATCAAACAATGATGCTGTTACTTGTATATTAACTTCAACAGCATTGTGTGCATCTTCAAATTCTGTCTTATCAAATGGAATTAGTATTGGTGTTGGAAATCCTGTCATCCCTTCTGTTAATATTACCGCAAATACAACAAGCATATGTGGCACTCAATCTGCTACTTTTACTGCAAATCCTACAAATGGAGGAAGTTCACCAATTTATCAATGGAAAATAAATTCAAGTAATGCGGGTAGCAATAGCAGCACTTTTAATCCTTTAAGTTTATCAAATGGAGATATTGTAAGCTGTCAAATGATTTCCAATGCCGCATGTGCAAGTTCAGGAAGTGTGAGTTCAAACGGAATTACTATGTCGGTTGGCAATAGCTTAACACCTACTATTGAAATTTCAGCCAATACATTAAATGTTTGTTCTGGAGATAGTGTTCATTTTACTTCAAGTATTTCTAATGGAGGAAATAATCCTGTGTATACCTGGAAAATAAATGGTGTTGTTGTTGGAACTAATAAATCTACTTACAGCACAAATAATATCAATCACAATGATTTAGTAACTTGTCAATTACAAAGCAATGTTCTTTGTGCAAGTCAAAATACAGTGAATTCAAATACACTGACAATGAGTTTGAATTCAATTTCACAACCCAATGTAAGTATTCAAAGTTCACAAAACCCTGTATGTTCAGGTTCATCAGTAAGCTTTACAGCAACAGCAAGTAATGCCGGAACAAATCCAGTTTATACATGGAAACTGAATGGAAATACTGTTGGAGTAAATAGTAATGTTTTGATATTAAATTCTGTATCTGCTTCTGATGTGGTTTATTGTCAGGTACGCTCTACTTCAAATTGCACATTTGGCTTTACAAGTAATTCAAATTCAATTACCATGCAGGTTGAAAATACATTAACTCCATTTGTAGCAGTGAATGCAAGTAGTCAGAATATTTGCTCAGGAACAGATGTAAGTTTCACTGCAAATCCAGGAAATGGAGGAACAAATCCAAGTTATGTTTGGAAACTAAACGGTACTATTGTAGGAAGTAATTCAGCTATTTATACAAACAATAATTTGAATCAAAACAATTCAATTACTGTTGAAATGACATCAAATGCCAATTGTTTAACTAAATCTAGTGCAACATCTAATCCGGTTAGTGTTCAGGTAAATCAATCTATAACTCCAACCGTAACTGTAGGTGTAACTCCATCAAAAACCATTTGTAAAGGTACCAATGTTGTGTTTACAGCCATTCCGGTAAATGGTGGACCAAATCCGATTTATCAATGGAAAATAAATGGTGTAAATTCAGGAACCAATTCAAAAGTATTTAGCAGCAGTAATTTAAATAATTTAGATATCATTACGCTTGAAATGACAAGTTCAATGAATTGCTCAACAATTCCATTTGCAGAATCTGAAATTCAAACCATGGTTGTAAATGAAATTCCAGCGAAACCAAGCATTACTCAGAATGGCAATATATTGAGTTCAAATTCACCAGCCGGAAATCAATGGTTATTGAATGGTAGTCCAATTAACGGAGCCACCACACCTACCTATACTGCCAGTGTTAGTGGAGACTATTCCGTTGAGGTTCAAAATTCCAATAATTGTAAAAGTGTTTCTAATAATTACAATTTCACTCTAACAGGATTAGGTGAGTTTGGATTTGCCGATTTGGTTCAGGTTTACCCAAATCCATTTTCTGAAAAATTCGAACTTGAAATTTCAAACAGAGTTAATAATCCTGAAAAATGGGAAATTGAGATTTTTGATTTGTTGGGAAGAAAAGTTAAACAGATTGAAAAACCTCAACACTCCAATCATATTGATTTAAAAGAAGAAAGTGCAGGAGTTTATTTGATAAAAATTAAAGTTGAAGGTGAAATCGGTTTATTTAGAGTTGTAAAACAATAATTTCTTTGTAATTATATGATTTTTAAAAACAACTACTGTTTCTCAAAAAGCAGTAGTTGTTTTTTGGGGTAAAAGTGAAATTGAATTTTAACATTTTCAGAAATTAACCTGAGAGGAAAATTTGTAAAATAATAATCCACTTGAAAAAAAATTGAAATTCAATTAAAAGTAAAAAGAAACATCGGAAGCCCGAATTACAATACACATTCGCGGATTAATTTTAGCGAAATTTCGCAAACCAGCTACCTTAATTATTGAGCCACATAATCATTCGTGAAAAATTTGTTCATACTTTTCTTGGTGATAAGGTAATTGTGAATGTATCTTCGGCGGCATAAATTTCACTTCCATACACGATGTTAACACTTAGATCCAAAGCCTTAGAAATTGTACAAAGTAGAAGTACAGTTGCTATTAACAAACCCGCTGAAAGGGTTTCAGAGTTTTATTCCAAGAATGTTTTTACAGACCATGCCATGAAAGAATATCTTTCAAAAGAGGCTTATGAGGCTGTAACTGACGCAATTAAAAAAGGTCAAAAAATCGACCGTGCAATGGCTAATCAGGTTTCTTCAGGAATGAAAAACTGGGCTTTAAGTTTAGGCGCTTCTCACTATACACATTGGTTCCAACCTTTAACAGGTGCTACTGCAGAAAAACATGATTCGTTTTTCGACCCGCTTGAAGATGGTCGTGCAATTGAAAAATTCACCGGAAGTGCATTGGTTCAACAAGAGCCGGATGCTTCAAGTTTCCCGAATGGTGGTATCAGAAATACTTTCGAGGCTCGTGGTTACACTGCTTGGGATCCTTCTTCTCCTGCTTTCATCATGGAAAATACAGGTGGTAAAACTCTTTGTATTCCTACTATTTTCGTTTCATATACCGGTGAAGCTTTGGATTTTAAAGCTCCTTTATTAAAAGCTTTACACGCTGTTGAAAACCAGGTTGTTGACATTTGCTCAACTTACTTTGATAAAAATATTAATAAAGCTCATGCTTCTTTAGGTATCGAACAGGAATATTTCCTTATCGATGAAGCAATGTGGTTTGCTCGTCCTGATATCATGCTTTCTGGTAGAACCGTAATTGGTCATTCTCCTGAAAAAGGACAACAATTGGAAGACCACTATTTCGGTTCAATTCCTCCAAGAGTTTACGACTTTATGGTTGATTTTGAAACTGAAGCCTACAAATTAGGTATTCCTTTGAAAACCCGTCACAATGAAGTTGCGCCTTCTCAATACGAATGTGCTCCAAATTTTGAAGAAGTTAACTTAGCCATCGACCACAACCAATTGTTGATGGATATTATGGATAAAGTTGCTTGCAGACACGGATTCAAAGTTTTATTTCATGAAAAACCTTTCGCAGGAATCAATGGAAGTGGAAAACACAATAACTGGAGTTTAATTACAAACACAGGTGTTAACTTACTTTCGCCAACAAATAATCCTGAAACCAATTTACAGTTTTTAACATTTTTCGTAAACGTTATCAAAGCTGTTCATGATCATGCTGATTTATTAAGAGCATCGATTGCCAGCGCTGGAAACGAGCATAGATTAGGCGCAAATGAAGCTCCTCCTGCTATTATGTCGATTTTCATTGGTTCACAATTAACCAATGTAATGGAAACATTGTTTGCTAATAAAGCAGCAAGCAAAAGCAGCAAAGCAACTTCAATTAATGTAATCAAAATTCCTGAAATTCTATTAGATAATACTGATAGAAACAGAACTTCACCTTTTGCTTTTACTGGAAATAAATTCGAGTTCAGAGCAGTTGGTTCTTCTGCAAATTCAGCAAATGCAATGATTGTTTTAAACACAATTATGGCTGATCAATTGAAGAAATTCAAAGTTGAAACAGATGCTTTAATCAAAAAAGGAAAGAAAAAAGATGAAGCAATCATTGAAGTATTAAAAGGTTATTACAAATCGAGCAAAAAGATTCTTTTCGAAGGAAATGGATATGGCGACGAGTGGGTTAAAGAAGCTGAAAAAAGAGGTTTAAATAATATCAAAAATACACCTGAAGCATTAAATGCTTACATCAGCAAAAAATCAAAAGACTTATTTGTAAATAACCAGATTTTCAACGAGAAAGAACTTGAAGCTCGTTATGAAATCATGCAAGAACTTTATGAGAAAAAGATTGATATCGAAGCTAAAGTATTAATTCAATTAGCTACTTCTCATGTCATTCCTGCCGGTATTGCTTACCAAAGAAATTTATCAGAATGCATCGAATCAATGAAATCTGCAGGTTTGAATAAAACTGATTATGAAATCCAAATGAATATGGTAAAAACCATCTCAGGTCATATCAGAACAATTCATACAAATGTTGAAAAAGTGAAAGCTGAATTAGCAAAAGCACACCATATTTCGGATACTCAGAAGAGAGCTTTGGCATATTGCACAAAAATTAAACCTCTTTTTGAACCAATTCGTGAAGGAAGTGATGCTTTAGAATTCTTAGTGGATGACGAGCTTTGGAAGCTTCCAAAATATCGTGAAATGCTGTTTATCAAGTAATTTCATAAAAAAGGCAGGAATTTTCCTGCCTTTTTTTATTTCTTAATTTCTAAAAAAAATCAAATCAATTGAAACAATTGCTCAAAAAGGCTTTTTTTCATAGATTTTTTTAATAAAATTGCGATTTATACGTTTCCAAGAAAACCTATTTCAAATGAGAAAAAGTTACTTTTTGTTTTTATTCCTTTTTGCTGTTAGCAGCACCACACTTTTTTTGAGTTCCTGCTCAAAAAAAGGTTCACTTTCTGCGGCCAGAGAAGCCTATGATAAAAAGGAGTACTTTATTGCAGGAGATAATTACCGCAAGGTTTATTCTAGTAGCAAAAAGAAAGAAGAAAGAATTGAAGCTTCTTACAAAGCTGCAGATTGTTACCGCTTAATGAACGATAACAAAAATGCTGACCTTTGGTATTTCAAAGCAGTAAAACTTGATCCTAAAAATGCTGATGCTCAATTGCGTTTAGCTCAAGCCAAAAAGAAAAACCAAGAATTCGACAAAGCGATTATCGAATTCAAAAACTACCAGAAAATGGGTGGTGATGCCGTTGTGAATGTAGAAAAGGAAATAACAGGTTGCGAAAATGCCTTAAAATGGAAAAACCTTAAAACACGTTATATCGTTGAAAACGTGAAAGGTTTAAATACCCGTTGGCAGGATTTTGGTGCGGTTTATTTCAAAAAAGACCAATTGTTTTTTACATCTGATAGAGAAAAAGGTGCTAGTAATACTGTTTATGGTTGGACTGGAAACGCTCATACTGATATTTACACAGTAACCTTCAAAAAAGACAAAAAGAATCCAAACAATATCACTTACCAAATGCCAAATTTGGTTGATAAAAAAGTATTGAATGGTAAAATTAATGAAGGAGCTATTTGCTTCGATTCTCGTTTTACTACCATGTACATGACTCGTTGTAACTACGATAATGGTGGAAAAGGAAAAAAATGTCAGTTATATATTTCTACACTTTCAGGAACAGAATGGTCTGAACCGGCTTTGATTCCTTTTAGCTTAGATTCATTTAGCTGCGGTCAACCTTCTATCTCTAAAGATGGTCAGGTTCTTTATTTCTCTTCTGATATGCCCGGTGGACTAGGTGGAAAAGACATCTGGATGACTACTTACAGCAAAAGAAGCAGAAGCTGGGGTGATCCTGTAAATCTTGGTCCAACCATTAATACTGAAGACGATGAAATGTTTCCTTTTATTCATGAAGATGGAACTTTATACTTCTCTTCAAATGGACATACAGGTTTAGGTGGATTGGATATCTTTTATACAAATGGTTCTGCAACCGACTGGAGTGATCCAATCAATATGAAATCACCAATCAACTCGGGTGCTGATGATTTCTCAGTTATTTTAGAAAAAGACAAAGAAAGTGGTTACTTCTCTTCTAACAGAGAAGGGGGTCGCGGACAAGATGATATTTACCGTTTCTATATGAACCCGCTTATTTTCAACTTAAGTGGTGTGGTTAGAAATCAAAAAACAAAAGAAGTTCTTCGTAATGCTTTTGTTACAATTACAAGTAGCAGTGATACTGGAAAAATCATCTTAAAAACTGATGAATCAGGTTCATATAAATTACGTTTAAAATCAAAAACCGATTACGAATTATTCTCAGCTAAACAATACTTTTTCGATAGTAAGGTTTTCTATCAAACCACAAAAGGCTTAGAAGTATCTACAGATTTAGTTCAAGACATCGATTTAATTCCAATGGATTTAAACTCTACATTTACTCTTGAAGGTATTTATTATGATTTAGACAAAGCAGATTTAAGACCGGCATCTAGATTAATTTTAGATACTTTGGTAATGACATTAAATAAATATCCAAACGTACGTATTGAATTAGGTTCACATACCGATTGTCGTGCTGATTCTGCATACAATATTAACTTATCACAAAGACGTGCTGATAGTGCTGTTGCTTATATCATTTCTAAAGGAATTGATTCATTAAGAATAGTTTCTAGAGGTTATGGTGAAAACCAATTAGTAAACGGATGTGCTTGCGAAGGACCAAATGAAGCCATTCAAGGAAGAAAATGTAGTGAAGAAGAACATCAGTTGAATCGTCGTACTACTGTAAAATTCTTAGACTTAAATTATACACCTCCAGTTAAGGTTGATCCTGCTGCTCCTAAAACAGCGCCGGGTACAAAGCCGGGACAACCGGCATTAAGACCGGGACAACCCCGAAGGTAAATATTATTGACATAGAAAAAGGCAACTAAATGTTGCCTTTTTCGTTTAATTTAGTTGCCAAGAAATAAAGCCATGACATTAAAAAATACATTTCTGATTGTATTATTGTTTTGTAGCCAATTTTTAATTGCTCAAGAAAAACAAGCCCCTGTTTATCAATATGATTTAGAAAAGGCTGATATGGCTTTTCTTTCTAAAAAGTACAATACAGCTGCCGGTTTATACCAAAAAGTTTATGGTAAAATTAAAAATGCAGATGAAAAACAAAAGGTATTATTCAAAATAGCAGAGAGTTATAGAAAAAGTAATAATTTCAAACAGGCCATTAAATGGTATGAAGAAGTTTTAAATAGTAAATATCCGGATCCTAAAGTTCTTTATAGTTACGGACAACTTCTAAAAAACTACGAAAGATACGATGAGGCTTCAAGAACTTTTTATGACTACCTTTTCGAAATGCCAGATGATTTAAATGCAAAAGAGGCAATGAGTAGTTGCAATATTGCAGCAGAATGGAAATCGAAACCAGAAAAATTTAATATCAATAACCTTAAGGATATCAATACAGAATTCAGTGATTACAATCCCTTTTTAGTTGGAAAGAAATTGTATTTCACCTCATCAAGAAAAGATGCAACAGGTTCAGGGACATTTGAATGGACCGGACAAAAGTATTCTGATATATTTGAATCGAATGTAAATGGAAATTCTTATTCCAAACCTTCACCAATAAAAGGTATCAATACCAATTTTAATGAAGGTGCTGCCTGGTTTGATGCTGATGGCTCAAGTGTATATTTTACTCAATGTAATGGAACTGATGGAAAAGGAATTAACTGCAAAATTTATGTGAGTTATTTTCAAAACAATAATTGGACAGCCCCTACTCCACTTCCATTTAATAGTGATAGTTTCAGTTGTGGGCATCCAGGTTTTTCTGCTGATGGCAAAACACTTTTCTTTTCAAGCGATATGCCAGGTGGATTTGGAGAAAAAGACATTTGGAAAATCAATTATGATCCTGTGAAAAATAATTGGGGTGAAGCTCAAAACATGGGCAATCAAATCAATTCTTTTGAAGACGAACTTTTTCCTTTTGTTGATGAAAACGGAGACTTATTCTTTTCATCAAAAGGACATACAGGAATGGGTGGCTTAGACATTTTCAAAAGTTCATTTGTTAATGGAAATTATTCAAAAGCTGAAAACCTAAAATATCCTATTAACTCAGGTGGTGATGATTTTGGTTTAAATTATATCCCACAAAAAAACAGAGAAAAAGATGGAATAATTGCCTATTTCGCCTCAAACAGAGAAGGTGGTGCCGGGGATGATGATTTGTATGGAATTAGCATCAAACCATTTGTATTTTTAGTTAAAGGAAAAGTATTGGAAAGAGAAGGTTTAAGTCCTATTGGTGCAGCTTCTGTGAAACTAAAAAATCAAACAGGCCCAACAATTTTTGAAATCAAAACAAATGATAAAGGTGAGTTCACTGGAGAAGTCCCTTTGAAACTATTATTGGAACTAAGTGCTTCAAAAGACAAATACTTAAGCAGCTCTTCATTACTAATTGATAGCAGAGAAATTGAAAAAGACAGTGTATTAGAAGTTACCATATTACTCGACCAGATACCTGCAGAAGATGTTGAAATTACTATGAAAGGCATTTATTATGATATTGATAAATTTGATATCAGAGCAGATGCAAGGCCTATTCTTGATTCACTTACTAACGTATTGAAATCAAATCCCGGTTTAATAATTGAATTGGCTTCACATACAGATAGCAGAGCACCGGCTGAATACAATATGGATCTTTCTAAAAAAAGAGCTCAAAGTTGTGTGAATTATCTGATTCAAAAAGGCATCAACAAAGACCGCATGGTAGCTGTTGGATATGGTGAAACCAAATTGGTAAACGATTGCAGTGATGACGTTGATTGTTCGGAAGAAGAACACCAGATGAACAGAAGAACAACTGTGAGAATTCTGAAAAACGATTTCAAAAACAGGGGTCGATAAAAATTACCATTTCTTAGATATCTAAGTATTTGAAACTTTAATCTTATCTGAATTTTAATTGATTTTGATATCAGAATCAGCTAAAAATCGAGATTTAATATCAATTTGAACATCTTAAATTGCTTATTTTGGGTTAATTTCGCGCTATAATTTCCTGCAATGAGCTCAGATAAATACATGAAAAGAGGCGTCTCATCTCAAAAAGAAGATGTTCATGCTGCTATAAAAAATATAAATAAGGGTTTATTTCCTCAAGCATTCTGCAAAATTGTTCCTGATTATTTGGGTAATGATGAAAATTATTGCAATATCATGCATGCTGATGGCGCTGGAACTAAATCGAGTTTAGCCTATTTGTATTGGAAAGAAACAGGCGATTTAAGTGTTTGGAAAGGTATTGCTCAAGATGCTATTGTAATGAATCTGAATGATTTACTTTGTGCAGGAGTTTATAACAATATCACCATTTCTTCTACTATTGGTAGAAATAAAAACCTGATTCCTGGTGAAGTAATCAGTGCTATTATTGATGGAACTGAAGAGTTTATCGAAAACCTAAGAAATTATGGTGTCAATATTTACAGTACCGGCGGAGAAACCGCTGATGTTGGAGATTTAGTAAGAACCATAATTGTAGATTCTACAGTTACAGCCCGTGCTAAAAAAACTGATATTGTCTCAAACCACAATATTCAGGCAGGTGATGTGATTGTTAGTTTCGCCTCATTTGGACAAGCAAATTGGGAAAACCAATACAATGGTGGAATGGGAAGTAATGGTTTAACAATGGCCCGCCACGATACACTTTCATCTTTTTACAAAACATTTTCAGAGAGTTTCGACCCTTTGGTTCCTGATGATTTGGTTTATACTGGTAATTTAAAACTTACTGATAAACTCGAAAACCATCCGCTAAATGTTGGAAAAATGATTCTGTCTCCAACCAGAAGTTTTAGTCCAATAATTGGTAAAATCCTTGATAAACATTTTGATGATATCCATGGAATGGTGCATTGTACAGGAGGTGGTCAAACCAAAATTCTACATTTCATCAATGAATTTCACATCATCAAAGACAATTTAATTGCTTGTCCTCCCCTATTCGAAATGATTCAAAATCAATCGGGTAGCACTTGGGAAGAAATGTACAAAGTGTTCAATATGGGTAATTTACTGGAGTTTTATGTGCCTGAAAAAATTGCTCAAAGTTTGATTGAAATCGCCTCTGAATTCGGCATTTTAGCTCAAATTAGTGGAAGAGTTGAAGCTTCAAATACCAAAAAATTGAGCATAAAAACTGATAAAGGTGAATTCGTTTATTAATAAATCAATATTTCTTAAGTTTAATCCTTTCAATTTTTAAGGCTTAATCCTATATTTACCAACCTTAAGAAAACAGCATGAGCAAAATACTAGTTACAGGTGGAACCGGTTATATTGGTTCACATACTGTTGTTGAACTACACAATGCCGGATTTGAAGTTATTGCCATCGATAACTTTGATAATTCATACCCCGATGTAATCGAAAACATTGAAAAAATTAGCAGTAAAAAACTGAATTTCGAAAATGTTGATATTAGAGATAAAGCGGCTTTAAAAGCTTTTATTTCTAAGCATAATGATATCACGGCAGTTATTCATTTTGCAGCAAACAAAGCAGTTGGTGAAAGCGTACAATTTCCTCTTAAATATTATGAAAACAATGTTGGTGGAACTGTAAATTTACTTCAAGCACTTCAGGAAAATAATATCAATAATATTGTATTCTCTTCAAGTTGCACTGTTTATGGTGAAGCTACTCCTCCGGTTGATGAAAATGCTCCAATTCCTGTAGCTCAATCTCCTTATGGAAATACCAAACAAATTTGCGAAGAAGTATTAATGGATCAAACCAAAGCAAGCGATTTAAAAGTTGTTGCTTTAAGATATTTTAATCCGGTTGGTGCTCATGATTCAGCTTTAATAGGAGAATTACCAATTGGTGTACCCAATAATCTTGTACCTTTTATCACCCAAACCGCAATTGGAAAAAGAGAGGTTTTAACTGTTTTTGGTGATGATTATCCAACTCCGGATGGTACTTGTATAAGAGATTATATCCATGTAGTTGATATTGCTTTAGCTCATGTTGCTGCTATCAATTATTTGTTAAATAAAAAATATACTGAAGCATTTTCAGTATTTAATTTAGGAACAGGAAACGGAAATTCAGTGCTTGAAGTTATTCAATCATTTGAAAAAGAAACAGGTGTTAAACTAAATTATAAAATTGGTCCAAGAAGAGCCGGAGATGTAGTGCAGGTTTATGCATCATGTGAAAAAGCTTTAAATGTTCTTGGATGGAAAACAGAAAGAGATTTGGCTAATTGTATGACAACTGCCTGGGCTTGGGAAAAAGCACTTGCAGCTAAAAATAGTTCATCAAACTAAATAATAAAAAAATGACTAAACGCTCAATATTAATTACCGGTGGTGCCGGATTTATTGGTTCTCATGTAGTTAGATTATTTGTAAACAAATACCCTGATTACCATATTTATAATCTTGATAAACTTACCTACGCTGGTAATCTTAAAAACATTACAGACATTGAAAATGCACCAAATTATACTTTCATAAAAGCTGATTTGGTTGATGCAAATTCAATCAATGATTTGTTTAATCAATATAAATTTGATTCTGTAATTCACCTTGCTGCAGAAAGTCATGTTGATAGAAGTATTACCAATCCATTAGAGTTTGTGATGACAAATGTGGTTGGTACTGTTAATTTATTAAACGCTGCTAAAGAATTATGGAAAGGAAATATGGATGGAAAATTATTCTATCATGTTTCTACCGATGAAGTTTATGGCAGCTTACATGATGGTGGTTTCTTTTTGGAAAGCACTCCTTACGACCCACAAAGTCCTTATTCTGCAAGTAAAGCAAGTTCAGATCATTTCATCAGAGCTTACCATAATACCTATAAAATTCCGGTTGTATTGAGTAATTGCTCAAACAATTATGGACCAAACCAATTTCCTGAAAAATTAATTCCATTATTCATCAACAATATCAGAAATAACAAACCTCTTCCTGTTTATGGTAAAGGCGAAAATGTTAGAGATTGGTTATATGTTGTTGACCACGCCAGAGCGATTGATGATGTATTTCACAAAGGTGCTATTGGTGAAACTTATAATATTGGTGGTTTTAATGAATGGACCAATATCGACTTAATTAAAGTTATTTGTAGAACAATGGACCGCAAATTAGGTCGTGCTGAAGGGGAATCAGAAAAACTAATTACTTATGTTACAGACAGAGCCGGACATGATTTAAGATACGCAATTGATGCGAATAAAATCATGAAAGATTTAGGCTGGGAACCAAGTTTACAATTCGAAGAAGGAATTGACAAAACTGTTGATTGGTACTTAAACAACCAACAATGGATGGATGAAGTAACCAGTGGCGATTATGCCAAGTATTACGACAACATGTACGCAAAACGATAATTTAATCTTCAATAAAAATACCCATGAAAGGAATCATATTAGCAGGTGGCAGTGGAACCAGATTACATCCGCTTACAATTGCAGTTAGTAAACAATTAATGCCTGTTTACGACAAACCAATGATATACTATCCATTATCAACATTGATGTTGGCAGGTATCAGAGAAATACTGATTATTACCACTCCACATGATGCAGAAGGATTCCGAAAATTATTGGGTGATGGCTCTCAAATTGGATGCCGATTTGAATATGCTGTTCAACCTTCTCCTGATGGTTTAGCTCAAGCTTTTATTATTGGAAAAGAATTTATTGGCAATGATAAAGTAGCATTGGTTTTAGGTGATAATATTTTCTTTTCTGCAGGATTAAGTTCTTTACTTCAATCAAACAATGACCCAGATGGTGGTGTAGTTTTTGCTTACCATGTTAGTGATCCTGAAAGATATGGTGTGGTTGAATTTGATGCCAATATGAAAGCTATCAGCATTGAAGAGAAACCAGCAGAACCTAAATCGAACTATGCTGTACCGGGTTTATATTTTTACGACAATGAAGTTGTAACCATAGCAGAAAACATCAAACCATCGCCAAGAGGTGAACTTGAAATTACCGATATTAACCGCGTTTATCTAGAAAGACATAAACTAAAAGTTGGTGTTTTACAAAGAGGAACTGCCTGGTTAGATACAGGTACTTTTGAATCGTTGATGCAAGCCGGTCAATTTGTCCAGGTAGTTGAAGAACGCCAGGGATTAAAAATTGGATGTATTGAAGAAGTAGCTTATAGAATGGGCTTTTTAGACAGAGCTGGTTTGGAGAGAGAAGCTAATAAAACATTAAAAAGCGGGTATGGTAAATACCTAATGGGAATATTAAAATAATTAAAATATATAGAACAGATGACTGAACAACACGAAGCACTAAGAAAATTTTCTTACCAAATTAATTTCGCAATCGACAATTATAGTTCACATGGCTTATCAGCCTCTTCATTCTCAAACATCTTAATTGGTGGTTTAGGTGGAAGTGGAATTGGTGGTCGTTTAGTAAAAACAATCTTTAACGATGAGTTTCCTCTTCCAGTTGAAGTAGTTGCAGATTATACATTACCTGCTTATGTAAACGAAAAAACATTGGTAATTTTAGGTTCATATTCAGGTAATACTGAAGAAACCTTAACCATGTTTGAAGAAGTTCAAAAAAGAAACAGCACTATTCTAATTCTTACTGCAGGTGGTAAACTTGGCGAATTGGCTAAAGAAAATCAATTAAAAACTTATTCATTGGTACCGGGATTTCAACCAAGAATGGCATTAGGTTTTTCATTAACCTATTTGGTACAAATCTTTGGTGAATTAATGGGCCAAAACAAAGCTGAAGAATTGAAAAAAGTGGCTGCTTTATTTGATGAAACAGGTTCTTATGAAGCAGATGCAACTGAAATTTTTGAAATTATCAAATCAAAAAGCAAATCTAAATTTGTTGTTTTATCTGATGGTCCTTTAGAAGCAGTTGGAACCAGATTTGCTCAACAAATTCAGGAAAATGCAAAATTGGAATGTTTTACACACACTTTACCTGAACATAACCACAACGTGATTGAAAGTTATTATGGAACGCTTGATTCAGTATTCTTCTTTTTGAATTCAAATTCAAACCCAAGAGTTGCTGCACGTTTTGAGTTCTTAGGTAATTTACTTGCTGTTGAAAACCATAAAGTGGTTGAAATGGGATTAGAGCAATTAACACTTGCTGGTGTTTATCAAACTATTCACAGAATGGATTGGCTAAGTTTATATGTAGCTGATTACAGAAAAGTGGATTCGTTAAATGTTCCTAATATTGCTTCATTAAAAGAATTTTTAGCTAGCGTATAATTGGGAATTTTTAGCAAAATATTTGGCAAAAAAGATAGTTCAGTTGTTTCAACCGGACCATTTGTAAATCCGCTTGAGGTTGAATTTCATTCACACCTTATTCCCGGAGTTGATGATGGGGTTGAAACAATTGAACAAAGCCTGGAAATCCTTGAGAATTTCCACAAACTTGGTATGAGGAAAGTAATAACTACTCCACATATCATGAGCGATTATTATAAAAATGGTCCTGAAAATCTGATTCCGTTAAGAGACCAATTAAGAGAGAAACTCGCTGAAAAAAATATTCCTCTTGAATTAGAAGTGGCTGCTGAATATATGGTTGATGATGCCTTTGATAAAAAAATCGAAGATGGCAACCTACTTACCTTCGGCCCAAAGAAAAAACATATCCTCATTGAATTACCATTCATGAGTGAACCTAACAACCTGAAAAAGGTATTGTTTGAGTTGCAAATTGCCGGATATCAACCCATTTTAGCTCACCCTGAAAGGTATTTGTATATGGGTAATAACAGAAGCCGTTACGAAGAATTAAAAGACCAGGGAATCTTGTTTCAACTTAATTTATTATCAATTTTAGGCTATTACTCAAAACAAGTTCAGGATTCGGCCTTTTATTTAATCGACAACAAAATGGTTGATTTAGTAGGGTCTGACACCCATAACATGAGGCATTTTAGTTTGATTCCTCAGGTATTTGAGCAAAAGTATTTTAGAAAAGTTTGTGATTTAGAATTATTAAATAATAATTTATAAATCTGAGGCTTATTTTCGCTTCATGCGAAATATTATATTCTTATTACTTTTTTCACTGAATTTCATTTCTGATTCCTCAGCTCAAAATAAATCCAAAATCAAGGAAGAGTCGGATCAAATTATTGCTTGGTTTAAATCAGGTGATTTTTCGAAAATTTCAAATAAAGTAGAGTTCAATTATCGCTCTTATTTTACTGCTCAACTTTTCGAAAAAGATTGGCAGGAATTAACCGGTACATATGGCAAATATGTAAAACACAGGTATGTTACACTTGAATCTGCCGGTAACTACAATATGGCCAGTTGTTTAATGCAACTGGAATACCTTCCTTTTGTTTTGAATATTAATTTCAATGAGAAATTTGAAATCCTTAGCTTAAATTTTGTACCTGCTCATAAAATTCATGTTAGTCCAAATTATGTTGATGTAGAAAAATTTACTGAACAAAAAATTATTGTTAGAAACGGCGTTTATGAATTGGAATCTGTTTTAAGCACTCCAATAGGTAATGGACCATTTCCTTTGGTTGTAATTGTTGGAGAAGCCGGACCAACTGATAAAGATGGTAGTTATGAAAACAATAGACCTTATAAAGATATTGCTTCAGGATTGGCTTCGAATGGTTATGCAGTTTTCAGAATGGATAAAAGAGCTGCGAATTTTGGCTTGTACATGGTTCAACAAAAAAATAATTATGAGTCATTTACATGCAAAGAGGATTATTTAGATGATTTATACATCGCACTTGATAGTTTACTAAAAATTCCATCAATCGATAAAGACAAAATGGTAATGCTTGGACATGGGCAAGGTGGCATGTTGATTCCTTATATTTTCAAGGAAAAACCATATTTCAAAGCCGGTATGATGTTAGGTGTAAATCATAAAAGAGTTCAGGAAATGATGATTGACCAATACAATTACCTATCTAAAGTAACCCCGGGTAAAAAGGCTGAATACGATGAGCAAATTGAAAGAGCCATCAGAAGCATGAATAAAAAACTGAATCCTTTAACTCAACATCACTTAATGCCTTATGATGTTCAGGCAAGCTATTGGCTTTGGTTAAATAAATATCCTCATGTAAAAATGGCTACCAAACTAAAACAACCATTGGTGTTCTTTCAGGGTGGAAGAGATTATCAGGTATCTGATGAAAATTTTGAATTGTGGAAATCAAGTTTGGCAAAAAAGAAAAATGTAGAGTATTTCTATTACAAAAAACTAAACCATATTTTCTTTGAAGGAGAAACAGAAAGTACTTATAGTGAATACTTTGTAAAAGGAAATATTCCTGATTATTTGATTAAAGATATGGTCGACTGGTTAAATAAATTAGACTATACTGTCAAAAAATAATTTCAAAGATTTAATCTTTTCTTAGTAGGTTTACACATTCATATTTTAACCAATGGATGTAAAAGAAAAGCTTGAGAATAACAATGAGTTCGTCAAATCAAAAATGATTGACGAAGCTTATTTTACATTCTCAATTTTGGCTTTTTTTTCAATTATACTAGTAACCTTTCGTGCAATTGAAATTGGATTTACATTATCATATTTTGTGCAACTGCCAATTGCTATTAGTGTTTGGTTAAGTTATTTTTATAGGACTAAATTAAGTACAGAATACAAAACCTACAAATTAATTGCAGCACTTGTTTTAATTCTCATTGCAGGTTTATTCAATTTTGGTTTTTTTGCTTCAACAAAACATTATTTAATTCTATTACCTGTAATAAGTTCTTTTCTTTTACCCCCTAAAACAACAATTAAACTATTTATTGTTTTACTTCTCATCTATTCCGGCTTTGGATTGGCATTTTTAAACGGCTGGATTAATTTAAAAATCAACCCAAATGATTTTGTAAATAAACAAAGTACCTGGTTAGTTGATATTTTTGTAATTTCTGGCTCTGCCTGGATAATTCTAAGAATTGTACAACAATATTATTCAGTGCTTAATAATCAATATGATACCATCACAAAAATCAATGAGGATTTAAGTGACAAGGAAGAAAAACAAAGGGTACTTTTTGAAAGCATGAACGAGGCTGTTTTCTTGATTGAAAATGATGTTGTTGTTGATTGTAATACAGAAGCAAAAAAACTTTTTGGTGAGAAGATAAACAATGAACTCATCTCAAATATTTTTCCTAGAATGCAATCTTCAGGAAGAGAAACTCATTTGATTTGGGATGAAAAAATTAATGAGATTAAACAAGGAAATAAACCTGCATTTACTTTAAACCTCATAACAAACCAGGATAAAGAAGCCATTTGTGATATCGGATTAAATCAACTGGAACTTAAACATCATACTTATATTCAGGTAATCATCAGAGATATTACCCAAAGAAAAAAAAGAGAGGATGAATTAAGACAATACCGAATTGAACTTGAAAAAAGGTCGATTGAATTACAATTAATTAATGAGGATTTAAAAAAATCAAATCAACAATTACAAGACAAAAACCTGGATTTAGAAAATACACTTGACATCCTGAACAAAGCAAAAGTTCAATTGGTTGAATCAGAAAAAATGGCTTCAATTGGAATCTTAACTGCCGGTGTAGCTCATGAAATCAATAATCCGCTAAATTTCATAAAAACGGGACTTTATGGTATTGAAAGTATTATTGAGGATGATGAACTAACTGATTCATCAGAAATTAAAAAGGAAATTAAATCTATTGCCTCAAAAATGGGAATTGGAGTCGATAAAGTTGCAGAGATTGTTAAAAGTCTCAACCATTTTAGCAGAAACAATCAGCTTGAATTTCAAAAGTGTTCTCTCAACAAAATTCTAAGCAATTGTTTGTCGATTCTTAATCATGAATACAAAAATAAGGTTGCCATCAAACAAACTTACCTAAAAAATAACATTGATTTATTTGGCAATGAAAGCAAGCTTCATCAGGTATTTTTAAATCTGATTTTAAACTCTATTCAATCAATTGAAACTACCGGAGAGATAGAAATAGATAGTAAACTCCATCAAAATGAAGCCATTATAACCATTACTGATACCGGAAAAGGAATTCCTGAGGAATTTAAAAATAAAATATTCGACCCATTTTTTACTACTAAACCTGCAGGAAAAGGAACTGGTCTGGGTTTGTCAATTGTTCTTCAAATTATAAAAGATCACCAAGGAGATATTACCTTTGCTTCTGCTGAAGGAAAAGGAACTCTTGTGACTTTGATTTTACCAACAGCTCAAACTGCAAATGATCGAAAAGATTAAAGTATTATATATTGATGATGAAATTATCAATCTTGAATTATTTAAGATGATTTTTCGCTCCCAATTTGATGTTGTGATGGCTTTAGGTGGCCCGGAAGGACTGGAAATTCTAAAAACAGATTCAGAGATAAAAGCTGTTATCAGCGATTTAACCATGCCTGATATGAGTGGTTACCAGTTTTTGGAAGAAGCCAAAAAAATCAGAGCCGAACTCCCCTATTTCATCTTAAGTGGTCACAATTTTAGTGATGAAATTAACCAGGTTGATACCAAATCTAAAATTGCAGGCTATTTTCAAAAACCTTTAGATAAATCTGATGTTATTTTTAAGGTAAAGGAAGCTTGCGGAATCATTTAATTATCAGTTTAATTAATTGAGCTCCATCAAGTTTTTTACCAAAGATTTGCTAATTTGAAATAGCAAATCCAAGCTCATTGTTTAAAAAAGTTATCTTCGCGACAAAATTTTTCTAATGGACAAATTCTCTTATATCAGTAATGCAGATGTTAATGTGATTGATTCAATGCACCAAAATTGGATGCAAGATCCTGAATCAGTTGACTTTGGATGGAAAAAATTCTTTGAAGGATTTGAGTTCGGACAAACGAATTTCAATGGTAAATCCAATACTAATTCGAATAAACAAGTTTCTGATGATACTTTAAAGGAAATCAATGTTTTAAATCTCATTCATGGATATAGAAGTCGTGGTCATTTGTTCACCAAAACCAATCCTGTTAGAGATAGAAGAACTTATACTCCAAGTTTAGACATCGAAAATTTTGGCTTACAATCTTCGGATTTAGACAAAACTTTCAATGCCGGACATGAATTAGGTTTGGGTTCCGCTAAACTAAAAGACATCATTTCTCACCTTCAACAAACTTATTGTCAGAGTATTGGTGCAGAGTTTATGTATGTTCGTCAACCACAAAAATTAGAGTGGTTGAAGAAAAAATTAGAATCAAACAAAAACACACCTACTTTAAATATTGAAGAAAAGCGTCATATTTTATCTAAACTAAACCAAGCTACTATTTTTGAAAATTTCCTTCATACCAAATTTGTTGGTCAGAAACGATTTAGCTTAGAAGGTTTAGAAACTTTAATTCCTGCTTTGGATTCTGTTATTCAATACGGAGCCGATTTAGGTGTTGAAGAGTTTATGATTGGAATGGCCCACCGTGGACGTTTGAATGTTTTAGCGAATATTCTAAATAAAACCTACGAAGAAATTTTCAAGGAATTTGAAGGTAAAGGTGCCGAAGATGAAGGATTGTTTGAAGGTGATGTAAAATACCATTTAGGATTTTCAGGTGATATGGAAACTCGCAATGGTAAAAAAGTGCATTTGAGTTTATCTCCAAATCCTTCGCATTTAGAAACAGTTAATCCAATTGTAAAAGGATTAACCAGAGCTAAAATGGAAAAGAGGTACAATTCTGATATGGATAAAATTGCACCAATTTTAATTCATGGAGATGCATCTGTTGCGGGACAAGGTGTTGTTTACGAATTGCTTCAAATGGCCGGTTTAAAAGCCTATTCGGTTGGTGGATGTATTCATATTGTGGCCAATAACCAAATTGGATTTACTACTAACTATACCGATTCAAGAACATCAACTTATTGCACAGACGTTGCTAAAGTAACATTGTGCCCTGTATTCCATGTGAATGCCGATGATGTAGAAGCAGTAGTGCATACCATTAAAATTGCCATGGAATATCGCCAGGAGTTTAATAGTGATGTTTTTATTGACTTATTAGGATATAGAAAATACGGGCATAATGAAGGTGATGAACCTAGATTTACCCAACCTGTATTATATAAAGCAATTGGTTCACATCCGAATCCAAGAGAAATATACAACCAGAAATTACTTCATGCAGGAAGCGTAGAAGCTGAATTGGCAAAAGATATGGAAAAAGAGTTTAGAGCTCTTTTACAAGAAAAACTTGAATCGGCAAAGAATGCACAACCTTCTAAATTAAAAAGCTCATTACGCAGAACCTGGGCTGATTTTAGATCGGCTGTGGCTGAAGATTTTATTCAATCACCAGATACTTCTTTTGATAAAGATACATTCTTAAATCTAGCTGATAAAATCACGCAAATTCCAGAAGGATTTAAAGCATTTAGTAAAATTACCAAATTGTTTAACGACCGTAAAAACATGATTAGCAACGATAGCTATGATTGGGCAATGGGTGAACTAATGGCTTATGCAACTTTGGCTAAAGAAGGACATGCAGTTCGTATGTCAGGACAGGATGTAGAAAGAGGAACTTTTTCTCACAGACATGCGATTATTAAACAGGAAGATTCAGAAAAATCTTACAATATTTTCGAAAACTTAAAAGGTGAAATCAATACCAAAGTAGAATTTTACAACAGTTTATTAAGTGAATACGCTGTATTAGGATTTGAATATGGTTTTTCGATGATTACTCCGAATGATTTAACAATTTGGGAAGCACAATTTGGTGATTTTGCCAATGGTGCACAGATTATCATCGACCAATACATTGCCAGTGCAGAAACCAAATGGAAAGCCTATAGTGGATTGGTATTGATGTTACCACATGGATACGAAGGACAGGGACCGGAACACTCATCGGCACGACCTGAGCGCTTTTTACAACTATGTGCCAACTGGAATATGCAGGTATGTAATATCACAACACCAGCCAATTATTTCCACGCATTAAGACGTCAGTTAGTTGGAAGAGATTATAGATTACCATTGGTAGTAATGACACCAAAGAGTTTATTAAGACATCCATTATGTGTGAGTAAGCTTGAAGATTTTACAACAGGAAAATTCCAGGAAGTAATTGATGATACTTTTGTTGATGCTAAAAAAGTAAAAAGAGTACTCTTATGTACAGGTAAAATTTACTATGAATTACTTGAAAGACAACAAAAGGAAAACAGAAAAGATATTGCAATCGTTCGTGTTGAGCAATTGTATCCAATGCCTGAACAACAATTGACTGCTATTTATGAAAAATATGCAAAAGCAGAAAAAGTTTGGGTACAAGAAGAGCCTAAAAACATGGGAGCTTGGTTGTACTTATTACGTTGGGACAGCAACCGCATCTTAAACAGAATTTCTAGAGAATCGAGTGCCTCACCTGCAACAGGATTTAGCAAAGCACATCTAAGAGAGCAGGAAGCCATTATAAGCAAATCGTTTGATTTAAATTCGAAATAGAAGGAATTGTATCAATTGAACTGAACTACTTCAACAAGCGCTATTAAAAACCATTCTAGCGCATTTAATTAATAAAAGCAAAAGCCATAAGTAAAACACTTGTGGCTTTTGTTTTTTGGGGCTGATGTAATTAGCTTTCCAAAAGACCATTTACTTAATTAATGATGGTTTACTTGAAATGAACCTAGATAAGTGCCGTTGTGTTTCTTAAATTCATAAGAAGTATCATCTTCATCTGGTATTCAATCACCATTAACACTCAATTCAAGCTTTCTTTTTTCTTTTCTGTTTGATGATAGGACTATTCATGTATTTTCTAAATCTGTGTGCTATAAGTTATATTTTGTTCATCCCGTTTAGCAAAACACCATGCCGAAAAACTTCAATCTTTTTATATATTTGGGATATACTTCTCCTGTGAAAAAGATAAAGTAGCAGTTACAAATGAGTAATAGCTAAGTTTAGGACGAACGTTCTAAATCCGAAAATAGATGAAGAAAATTAGTTAGAACCAATTCTATTAAATTATCGAAACTTGCAAATTTTACAAGTTTCGATAATTTAATATATATCTTTGTTTAATGGAAAAGTACACGAACAGAAAGGAATACATTGCCAAACTAATATCATATAAAGATAAAGACATTATAAAAGTTATAAGTGGCTTACGCAGGTCAGGTAAATCCACACTTTTTGAATTATATCGTGAAACTTTGCTAAAACATGGTGTTGGAAAAAAGCAAATTCATTTTTATAATTTTGAATTGCCTGAAAATTTTGTCAACAAAAGTTGGGACGAAATTTATTTCGACATAAAAAAGAAGCTCCAGACCAATAAATCCAACTATATATTTTTGGACGAAGTACAAAATATTCCATATTTCGAAAAATTGGTAGATGGTCTTTTTGCAAACAAAAATGTAGACGTTTACATCACAGGCTCAAATGCCTTTTTATTGTCGGGAGAATTGGCTACACTTTTGAGCGGTCGTTATATCGAAATTTCCATATTACCTTTTTCTTTCAAAGAATACTTAATTACAAGAAATATTGATATAGTAAATAAATATTTGAATTACGAAACTTTATTTTTCGATTATGTAAATGAAACATCATTACCGAAAGGTGTTGAACTGCGTGAAGAGGGTTATGATAAAATTTACGACTATTTGCAAGCCATTTATACCACCATAATAGAAAAAGACATAACCCAGCGGCACCAAATTAATGACAAACGGGCTTTTGAAAATATTATAAAATTTGTAGCATCCAATATTGGGAATGCCCTTTCTCCAAATAATATTTCAACTACCTTAAAACAAGATGGACAAGGTGTACATCACTTAACGGTTGAAAAATATTTAGAATATTTAACAGCAAGTTTTGTGTTTTACAAAGTAAACCGATTTGATTTAAAAGGAAGAAAACAATTAGCAACACAGGAAAAATATTACTTGGTGGATTTGGGATTGCTCAACATTTTCGTTGGCAAAGAACGCACTACCGACAGAGGTCATATCTTAGAAAATATTGTATACTTAGAACTGCTCCGAAGAGGCAATAAAATATGGACAGGCACAAGCCGAAACAGCGAAGTAGATTTTGTTTGCAAAACTAAAACAGGAGATATTGAATATTATCAAGTGGCTTGGCAAATGACTGATGAAAAGACAGTAGAACGTGAGTTTGGAGCATTAGAGAAAATCCACGACAATTATTCAAAATTTCTTCTAACCACTGACGGATTTACTCAAAATCGAAATGGAGTAAATCATTTGAACGTATTTAATTGGTTACTTGAAATAAATGAAAAATAATAACCACATGCTAACAGCACCTACAAGATATTGGCACTTTTGGCTTACACAGAAACATTCAATACAGTCCATCTTTTACTTTTCTGTTTGATGTTAGACCAATTCATGTATCAACTAAATCTGATTGCTATAAGTTATAATTTGTTCAGCCC
>JBMLOK010000447.1:0-10390 GCA_049243005.1 Bacteroidia bacterium
GCCCGGCCTTCTTCCACCAATTTCCCAGATTAGTTAACCTGGAATTTTACCATTTTAACAGAGTTTTCCATCTCTATTTTCAGCAGGTAAATACCTTGTTTCAAAGATTTAATATCGATATTCATAGTACCAGAAGTTGAATTTGACCTACTCTCATCGATCAATTCTTCACCAATAGTATTATAAATAGTAATTTTTGAAGCAAGTTTATTCGACATTCCAAAATCCAAGTACAATACATCACTTGCAGGATTTGGATATACTTTTAAGTTGTTTAATAATTGTTCACTTAAGCTATTAGCATCACATTTTGAGCAAGTATTATAGCAATATGTTCCAATTAACATTGCATTAGTATCTAATACATTAAAAGTACGGTTTGTAAAACCATCTTTTGTTCTTGTACAAGGAGCGCCTGGAGTGAATTCTTCTTGTGCTACCCAGTTTCCGATTGTGAATTTGAAGTCATAAACGCCAGTATCTAAGTCTAATGTAGCACTGTAAATTGTTCCACCAACATTAGCCATTGGAGTACATTCTCCACACCAGCCGTTGAATGAACCATTTAAAGTAATTCCTTTGCTGATATCACCAGTGTAATCTTTCATATTTACTCTGAAAGTTACTTTTGTTTTAGGGCGAGGTACTTCAGGACATGCAGTACAACTTTCCCAACAAACCAACGGAAGTGAATCATTTGTTTTACCAGTTACAAATACGCGGTTAGTAAAGCTACCAGTTGTTTTGGTACAAGTTAAATTAGGGTTTAACATTTCTTGTTTTGACCAATTTCCTACAGTGAATTTGTATTCAATTTCTTTCATTGAATCTAATTCAACATTTACAGTCCAAATTTTAGTACCTGGTACATTTCTCATTTTGATACACTCTCCACACCAGTTATTAAAGGTTCCGTTTAATGTTAATGTATCTGTTGGAGCCAATGTTAATGCTCTTGCATCAACAGTGAATGCCAATTTTACTTTAGCAGGTGGTGGAGGTGGAGGTGTTGAATCACCAGCAACTCTTACCTCATCCCACATATAGGTTTTAGCACCTGCAGTTGCTCCTGTAACTCCAAAATTGAAGAATATAGAAAGCATTTTGTAAGAATAAGTATAGTTAATTGGTGCAGTTCCTGAAACATGATTTTCAAAATTGAATTCCATGTCTTCCCATGCATTTGCTTTAGTTGTTCTTGTATCTGTTTCTACGCTTTTAGTAGCGTCTCCAACAACTTCAGCTTTTAAACGAACTACAATTCCACTATCAGGTGAAAATACTTTTACTTTAATTTTAGCTTTACCTGCAGAGAATGGTAATACTTCTGCCATACCAGAACCTGTGCTCATAGTAGTACCAGCCCAAAGTTCAGCAGTAGTTCCTTTTGTAGTGCTCATTACTTTGTTAGTAGCATGACCTGGCTCTAACATCATTGTAGATGCATTTCCACCAAAATCAGTAACAGTATAATCAACATTAGTAGCTTGGAAATCGATTGGTAATTTAATTGGATTCAATAATGGAGCAGTTCCAGGAATGAATCTTAAATCATCATGGTAGTAAACTTTTGTTCCAGCAGCAGCACCAGTAACACCAAAATTAAAGAATACAGAAACTTTTTTGAAAACATGATTAAGGTTTAAAGCTTGTGTTCCTGCAACATGATTAGCAAAATTAAATTCTAAAGTTTCCCAAGAATTAGCTTTTGTTGTACGAACTTCAGTTTCGCAGCTTTTTCCGCCATCTGTAGCGTCTTCAATTTTTAATCTTACCGCAATTCCACTATCAGGTGAATAAACACGTAAACTCATTTTTGTAGCATTTTGAGCAAAAGGAATTGCAGTTGGGAATCCTTGAGCACCGTAAGTAGTACCTGCCCATAATTCTGCAACATTTGACTTAGTGCTGATGGCAACTTTGTTAGTAGAATCAGTTGGGTCGTTTCCAATTACACTTGAATTTCCACCGAAATCACTCAATACATAGTTAACAGTTGTGCTGTCAAAAGTTACAGGTAAATTCATAACAACAGGATTTACAGATGTACAAGCAGTACAAGAGTTCCAACAAACTGCTGGAAGAACGATGTTTCCTGTAACATTAATTGAACGGTTTGTAAAAGGTCCGTTTGTTACCGTACAAGGTGCACCACTGTTAAAGTTTTCCTGTGCACTCCATCCACCAATGGTGAATTTGTATTCTTGTGCACCTGCAGGAACCAAAAATGTTCCTTCCCAGATATTTGTATTCCCTTGTTTTACAAGAGGATTACATCTTCCGCACCAGTTATTCCAGGTGCCATTAACGTATACTGTGTCGTTAAGACCAGTGTACTGAGTCATGTCTACTTTAAAAGTAACATTACTCTGAGCTCTAGCAACTTCTGTTCCCAAAAGTAAAAGAGCAAATAAGAAAAGTTTAGTAAAAAAATTCATCAGCTATTTGATTTAGTGTCGTAAATCTAAACTATAAATAAACCGATTGATTTTTTTGACCCCCCTTCAATACTTTCACCTCTACTTTTTAGACATTACCGAGCTACTACATCACTACTACAGAATAATGTAAACATCTTTAAAACAAATAGATATAAATTTTTTCAAATAAAGTTTTAATAGGTCAATTTTGGATTTTTCGACACTAAATATTGTCTTTTTTCGGAAAATCTGACTCTTTTTTTCTTAATGAAGTGAGCTAACACTAACTTTTTCAATACCATTTAGGATAACTTCTATATGCCTGTCTTTTGCTTTTTCTTCAAATTCGCTGATGATTTCCAGAATATCATAATCAATAAAATTACATTCATTTCCATCGATTGTTAATACACTGTACTCCTGAATTTCATCGAGTGATTTTCTGAGTTTTACCTTGTTAAGAAAAGAAACATTCGAATTGAGTTTTATTAAATGATAATCTGTATTCGATTTTTTTGTAGTTATAATTTTGTATTCGGCTTTAAAATTATTCTGGATAATAAAATAAATTGAAATCATTAAGCCTATTGTTACACCTATTAATAAGTCGGTTGATAGAATAACAATGATTGTAATTATAAACGGCAAAAACTGCTTCATACCTAAATGAAACATACTTTTAAATAGTTTAGGTTTTGCCAAATTGTAACCGGTTATTAATAGTATTGCAGCTAAAGAGGCATAGGGGATTTTATTCAACAAAAAAGGAATAAATAAAACGGCCAATAACAAAAATACACCATGGGTAAAGGCTGAAAGTTTGGTTTTTCCTCCGGCATCAACATTGGCGGCACCTCTCACTACAACGGCAGTTATAGGTATTCCACCAAATAAACCACAAGCCATATTTCCAATACCCTGGGCAATAAGTTCTCTATTTACCGGAGTAATTCTATTGTGTTTATCTAATTTATCTACAGCTTCAACACATAATAGGGTTTCTAATGTGGCTAATAGACCAATAACTAATCCGTTTTTCCAAATATTGCCATCCGAAAAAATCTTAGTGAAATCAGGGAAACTGATATTTGAAAAGATATCATTTGGAATATTAACTAATTGATGACTTCCTAATGAAAAGGCGTTGGCTTCAATTGATAGTAAGTAATTAAAACCCAATCCAAATAATACTACGATTAATGGGGCTGGTATTACTTTTATTTTTTTTGCAAAGGGCTTTTGTAATAAAACTAAAATTATAATTGATAATATAGATAGTAATGCAGATCCCTCAGAAACCTGAGAACCAATGTCTTTAAAGTGTTCATGTATACTATTAGCTGTAAAAAGATTTAAAAATCCATCTGTCCAGAAGTCGGGTTCTCCATACCCGAGTGCAATTGGAATTTGCTTCGAAATAAGTATGATTCCTATAGCAGCAAGCATTCCTTTAATTACTGATGATGGAAAATAATTCGCAATTCCACCCATTTTAAAAACTCCCAATACCAATTGAAATCCACCTGCGATTACTACTGATAATAAGAATGTTTGATAATCTCCTAATGAAATTATTGCTGCTGCTACCAAAGTTGATAGTCCTGCAGCCGGTCCCGAAACTCCTAAAGCTGACCCACTGATAAGTGAAACAATTACACCTCCAATAATTCCTGATATTAAACCTGCTACTAAAGGTGCTCCCGATGCCAATGCTATGCCTAAACAAAGAGGTAAAGCCACTAGAAAAACAGAAAGACCAGCCGGTAAATCATGTTTTAACCAGACTAATCTGAATACTTGCATTGTTTTATTCATTATAAGATGCTTTTCTGCAAAAGTGCCTCTTTAAATGAATATAGCGTCTCTTTTTTTTAATTTATTAAAACTAAATTAAAATTAATTTGTTTTAGCACGACCTTTTGCTACAGGTAATGCATTCCAAGGATCATCCGGCCAACTGTGTTTTGGATATCGCCTTTTTAATTCCTTTTTTACTTCATGGTATGTATTATTCCAAAAGCTGTTTAAGTCGGAAGTAACCTGAACCGGCTTAAATCCCGGTGACAATAAATGAATTACCAAGCCTATTTTGTTTCGATTTATTTTTGGGGTTTCTGCCAATCCAAATAATTCTTGCAATCTCACCGATAATATGGGTTGTTCTCCATTTGGAAGGTATTCAATTTTTATAGATGAGCCACTTGGAACTTCAATTTTAGCAGGAGCTAATTTTTTAAGTTCTTCTTGTTGTTCCCATTCAAGTGAGGAAAGAAGTGCTTCTGATAAATTAATTTTCTTCAGTTCTTCAGGCTTTTTAACTCCGTTTAAAAATGGACTAAGCCAATCTTCATTGGTCCATAATAAGGTTTGTGTATCAACTTCAGGCCAATTTTCATCAGGATTCCATTTCTTTAAACACATGATTCTATTTTGTAATTGAATCATACTTTCATCAAAATTTAATAATGATTCGCCTTCTGTTTTTATTGCATTCGAAATTGCTTTAAGTAAGTGCTTTTCATCAGGAGCGGGAAGTGGTTTTGATTGTAAAACAATATTACCTATTCTCAACTCCTTGCTTGCAATTAATCCCCCTTTTCGAGTATCCCAGGTAACAATTTCCTTTTCTTTAACCATCGGCATTAAATCTCTTGGATTAAGTGGTGATGCCATGAAAATTTTCCCTAATCCGTCTCTGGTATCCATGTGTGCAATGGCTAACCAGGCTTCATTGGCAAGGTCGTCGCGGTGACCAGCTGCTGCATATTTTCCATTTGACAACTGAAATTGAGCATTGTTACCAGGCCTTGCAGAAGCTATTCTTTCAGGATAAGCATAAGATAAAAGTAAACCGGTTTCAAAACTATCAAATGCTGTATTATCAACTTTTACATCTAAAAGTTTTCGATATGATTCCGCTAATTTTTCTATTCTTTTGAATCCTTTACCAACTGTGTTTTCACCTCTACTTCTTCTTAATGCTTCAATTCTTAAATTGATATCAATTCCGGCTTCTCTTGGTAATGGGTCTCTTTCTTCAAGAACTGCTGCTATATCACAAGCAAGAGGAATCGCATTCATTTCTTTTGCTAAAATTAACATGTGTGCCAATCGCGGATGGCAAGCCAAATCATGAATTTGTTTACCATGTTCAGTTATTTTTCCATCTTCAAGTGCATTTAGTAAATGAAGCGTTTCAAAGGCTTGTGCCAAATGTGCTTTTGGTGGCGGACTTAACCAAGTAAGTTGGTTGGGATTTGAAATTCCCCATCGGGATAATTCCAAAACCAATGAAGCTAAATCTGCCTCAGCAATTTCTGGAATTCTATGTTCGGCTAATCTTTCATGAGTGGCTTTGGTCCACATTCTGTAGCAAACACCAGGACTTAATCTTCCAGCTCTACCTGCTCTTTGCTCAGCAGAATCTTTTGAAATTTGCACAGTTTCCAACCTAGATAATCCTGATTTTGGATCGAATCTTTGTATCTTCCCTAATCCACTATCAATAACAACTTTAACACCTTCAATTGTTAAGCTCGTTTCTGCAATTGATGTTGCCAAAACTACTTTTCTTCTACCGCCCTTATTGGGCATAATGGCTGCGTATTGTTCATTTTGAGGAAGCTGTCCGTATAATGGATGAATTGCAATTCCTGATGTTTCCTTTTTTAGAATTTCAGCACATTTTCTAATATCACCTTCACCGGGAAGAAATACCAGAATATCGCCTTCATCCTGTTTCAGTGAATTTAAAATTACTCTTGAACAGGTTTCTGATAGTAAAAATTCATCTTGTCCACCTACATAAAACACATCAACAGGAAAAACTCTTCCTTCACTTTTTACTGCAGGAGCTTTTAATAATGAAGTAAGATGTGGCATATTCAGCGTAGCCGACATGATCATTATTTTTAAATCAGGTCTTAGTACTTGCTGAGTTTCACGACACAATGCCAAAGCTAAATCTGCATGAATACTACGTTCATGGAATTCATCAAAAATTACTAATCCAACATCTTCCAAGGCATTGTCATGTTGCAACATTCTGGTTAATATACCTTCAGTAACAACCTCAATTCTGGTATTCTTTCCAATTCGGTTTTCAAACCTAATTCTATAACCAATGGTTTCGCCCACTTCTTCACCCCAAAGTTCCGACATTCGATAAGCAATAGACCTTGCCGCTAAACGACGAGGTTCCAACATCAGAATTTTTTTTCCGTTTAACCAGTTTTCATCAAGCAAACAGAGAGGTACCAATGTACTTTTGCCCGCTCCTGGTGCAGCATTTACTATTAAAGTGTTTTCGTTTTGTAAGTGATTTTTAATTTCAGGAATGATTTCACAAACCGGGAGTCCTGTTTCGAATGGATTAAAAGACAATTTTCTAATGTTTGATGATTGGCGTGCAATTTAAGGAATCTAAGCGCATTCATTGAATCAAATTTCTTTCAGATAAAACAAAATACAAGCAGATTATATAAGAGTTTATGTGCTTTTCGGTTTTTATTTTAAATTACAAATCAAAATTTAAATAAATAGTATGGTTTCGAATGAACATTTCTGGAGTTTTTCTAGTGTTGGTGGAGTAAAAAGAGTGAATTTAGAATCGGCTTCCGATTTAAAACATTTAGATCAATTAGACCAAAAATTGTGGACTGCATTAAGTTGCCCGGTTTACGGTTTGGAAATCGATCCAAGAACTTTAGAGTTGATTGATACAGATAATGATGGTCAAATTAGAATTCCCGAGATTTTAAAAGCAGTAAAATGGATTCTTGAAAGATTGAAGAACCCAGATATTATTTTGCAGAAAGGCGATTCACTTGAACTTTCTGATATTAATGATTCAACCGAAGAAGGGAAATATTTACTCACTTGTGCCGGAATTATATTAAAGAATCTTGGTAAGCCGGATTCACAAACAATAAGCATAGATGACACATCAGATTTTAAGAGGATTTTTGCCGGAACTGCTTTTAATGGTGATGGAATTATAACAACTGCATCAAGCACCGACTCTAACATAACAAAACTTATTGAAGAGATAATGCTATGTTGTGGTTCGGCAGAAGACAGAAGTGGTTCGGCAGGAATAACTGTAACTGAAATAACGAAATTTTTCACTGCATGTGAATCTTATTTCAATTGGCAAAAACTCGCTAATGAAAACCGGGATGTTTTGTTTCCATTTAGTGAAAATACTGATGCAGCAAGTTTGCTTTTTCAAGCTTTGGAAGCTAAAATTGATGATTATTTTTTAAGATGTAAACTTGCTGCTTTTCACCCCGAAGCTACCAATGTTTTAAATGCATTAATTGAAAGAATGCAACAAATCAGTGATAAAGATTTATCATCATGTATGGATGAGATTGCAGCTTATCCTTTGTCACATATTTCAGCAAATAAAGCACTAAATATTAAATCCGGTATTAATCCGGCATGGGAGGCTATTTGGAAGGAGTTTACAGGTTTAGTTTTAGGAACCTTGGACTCGATTTCAGAACAAGATTGGTTAAATTTAAAAGCAAAATTTACTCCTTATTTAAATTGGAAAAACAGCAAAGTTGGTGCTGAAGTTGAGAGTCTTGGTGTAGAAAGAATACAGGAGATTTTGGCTTCAGATTGGAAACTAAAATTGGATGAATTACTACAGCTTGATAAAGAATTGGAAGACGAAGCCAATAGTATGATTCAAGTAGATCAATTACTTAGATACCGAAGAGATTTATTTACTGTATTGAAGAATTTTGTTACATTTTTTGATTTTTACACACCCGGTACTAAAGCAATTTTTCAGGCAGGTACTTTGTATTTAGATCAAAGAAGTTGTGATTTATGCATTAGAGTAAATGATATGGGGCGTCACAATGATATGGTTAGCTTTAGTGGAATGTATTTAATCTATTGCGATTGTGTGTCGAAAAGTACCAACGAAAAAATGACCATTGTAGCAGCATTAACCAATGGTGATATTGACAATTTAATGGTTGGAAGAAATGCTGTTTTTTATGATAGAAAGGGCTTAGATTATGATGCTACAATTGTTAAAATAATAGATAATCCAATAAGTATTCGACAAGCATTTTTTACACCTTATAGAAAAGTATCTGCTTTTATTAATAAACAAATTAATAAAATGGCTAGTGCACAAGAAAGTAAAGTTGATAGTGCAGCAGCTAGTTCTGTTGAAGGTAGTTCAAGTTCATTAGAGACCATGAATCCATCAGTACCTAAACCACCACCAGAACCAGTAGATGTTGGAAAGTATGTCGGAATTTTTGCTGCAATTGCTTTGGCATTAGGTGCAATTGGTACGGCTGTAGCTTCGGTTATATCAGGGTTTATGGCATTGTCTTGGTGGCAAATGCCTTTGGCATTTTCAGGCATTCTTCTGCTTATCTCAGGACCTTCAATGATTATTGCTTATCTAAAACTTAGGAAGAGAAATTTAGCACCTCTATTGGATGCAAATGGCTGGGCAATTAATGCTAGAGCTATAGTGAATATTCAATTTGGAAGAGCTTTAACTCAATTAGCAAAACTACCTGAAAACTCTAAGGTGAATATGAACGATCCTTTTTCTAAAAAGAAGAGACCATTTTTAACAAGCGTTATCATTTTACTTGTTTTAGCGATGCTTGTATTTGGCCTACTTTGGAAGTTTGGATTTTTGGTATTATAAGATTTAAAACACTTCACCCAGATTAACAAAAAAACCTCTTGAACCATTGATTCCAAAACCATAATCTATACTCAAATTTGTTGATGAGGTTTTGTTCATTTTTATACGTAATCCCAAGCCATATCCGGGTATTAATTGCTCGGAATGGCTTTTTATATCGCGCTTAAACGATTGAACATTTCCAAAAACAGTTCCTCCTATTAAACCATTTCTCATGATTCTATATCGGTATTCTGCTTCAAAGTAACCCATGTTTCCCCCTTTAAATCGTCCTTGAATATATCCTCTTCCTGTATTAAAAAAATCATCCCAACCTGTACTTGGTAGCAATAAATAGGGCACTCTTCCGCCAAAGGTTAACCAATTATAACTCCATAATGCTATTGTATTTTTACTTTTTGCAGGAAATGGTATGTATTTTTTTATTTCAATTACACATGAATTCCAGGATGTTTTATTGCCAAAACTTTTAGGATTGTTTCTAAAAATTAATGAAGCATAAAGTCCGTTTTCTGCATTAATAGGATTTTTTCTATTGTCGAATAAAAATTGTCCAATCCAGCCCAATGTTTCTTCTCTAGATTCTTTGCCATACCTGCTAATGTTTGATGGTATTCCTAATGGCGCATCAATTTCCTTAATATTCCAAAAGTTATCGTAATAGATACCAAGTCCGGCATAAGTATTTTTGGCTACTTTTCTTAAAACAGTTTCATGTAATCTTAAGTAGATATAATCAATTCTATAAGATGTTGAATTAATTGCTTTGGGTCCAATTCCATAGGTTTCTGAAGGATAATCCAGGAATTTATTATCAGAAATTATATTGTATTTATTTCCCTTTGTCCAAATATTGGCCATGATTGGAAATATGATTTGATTTTTTTGGGTATAAGCAATACTGCTTAAAATTGTTGATGTTTTTGAATTCTCACTTTTATCAAGTGTAAAGGTTAAATTACTTGCAAGTAAAATAGCAAAGCCTGTTTGTAAAGTATATCCTGCAGCCGGAACAATTGAAAAATGGTAGTTGCTAAGAGTATCTTTTTGTTTTTTTTCTTTGATAATATTTAGCTCTTGAAACACATCAACAATGTCTTTGTCTTGGATTTGTGCATTTGTTTGAAATGAACTTACAAATAGAATCAACAAGAAACACAGAAAAAAGGCTCGGTTTAAAAACATTCAATATTAGATGAAGCTACAAATTAAAGGTTTAAAAAGCTTAAAGGTTTTTTATTTAGGTGAATAGGGTTTTAATATAGATTAATGAGTTGATTTTATA
>JBMLOK010000448.1:0-1098 GCA_049243005.1 Bacteroidia bacterium
CTCTTTCAGCCAATTGATTAGCCAAAACAGAAACTACTCTTTCTAATCCGCCACCGGTTAAAGCAGCTGCTACAAAACAAATCTTCACTTAAAAAACGTAATTGGGTTGTTTAATTAATCAATTTACCCATGTTCAAATCAGCTTCAAAACTTGAAAATGGCTCATATCCTGAACCCGGATGGAAAGTAACTTCACCAAAGTAAATTTTACCATCCACATTGTAAAAATCAACTCTTACAAATTCAAACCCTTCACTTAATTTAGTTGCCAAAGCCCACATTTCTTCTAATTCTGCAGGTCTAGGAACTACTTTATCAGTCATTGGATAACAAACAGAAAAATCCTGTTTCACCCAATTTCTATCATAAAAATTTCTGGTATGATTTGTATGTCTGTCAATATCAACCTGCACATAAGTTGGTTTCCCGCCAAAACAAAAGAATTTAAAATCAAGCAGAACTCCATCTGAAGGTTTTAGCAAATGTTCACAAATGATTCTTGGAACAATATTTTTGTATTGCGCTTCGCCCGAAGTTTTATAATAATCAATCTTTAACCATTCGGCCATTTTAGTTTTATAGTTTGGCCAATCCTGAGGATTATTTTTCTCACTAATAATTACCCAACCAGAACCATGAGTTGGCTTTAGAATATATTCTGCAGGAAAATCAGAGAAAGGAACTTGTTCAGGTGTATCATAAACACCAAAAGCCGGAATTAAATACTGCTCCCCTATTTTCTCTTTAACCCATTCTCTTACTAAATATTTATCTGCCAAATTTGAGTATGGAGAATAATCTTTGGTAAGTTTTAAATTCAATAATTTTTCATTGAATGTCCTAGGATTATTTATTCTTGGATAATACCAATGAGGGCCATGAAAAATATGAAATTTTAGAATTTGAAACCTGAACATGAGTCCCGGCCAGTTTCTAACTATAAATGAATAAAAATTTGTTTTTAACTGAGAAATCATTTGTATACTATTTTCAAATTATAAGATTGAAGTATTGTTTATCACAACAATTCACCAGAATTATTCTACTTCCTTTTTCTATTGATTTGAGCATCAATAATTGCTTTATTTCCAATTACAT
>JBMLOK010000449.1:0-8986 GCA_049243005.1 Bacteroidia bacterium
ACAGCCATACACAAAGCACCATGGCCAAATATTTCCAAACGAACTCTTTCTCCCGAAGGGCCACAAATATCTCTTCTTTCAATTTCTCTGTGAATCAAACTGACTTGTTGCAAAGTGAGTTCGCGTGAAAGCACCATCACATCAGCAAATGCAGAAAAGAATTCAACTGTTTCTATATTTGTGATATTGGTTTGGGTTGAAATATGAAGTGGCATATTTTGTTTGCGACAATAATTCATGACAGCATGATCGCTTCCAATAATTGCCGAAATGCCTGCTTCTTTGGCTTCATCCACAATTTTTCGCATCAGTTGAAGGTCGTGGTCGTAGATGATTGTGTTTAGTGTTAAGTAAGATTTGACATGCTTATCAGAACAAAGTTTGGCCACATCTTTTAAATCAGACAAATAGAAATTATTGGTTGAACGCGCTCTCATATTCAATTGTTCAATTCCAAAATAAATTGAATCGGCACCTGCTTTTATAGCTGCAGCCATCGATTCTTTAGAACCTGCCGGAGCCATTATTTCTAATCTTGATTTATTCATGTAAAATTTCAAAAAATGTTTATTCTTGCAAACAAGGCTTCAATTTTACTGCAATTGCTCAATAAAAATTATGATACAGGTCAGACTTCAACCCTCTTTTTTAAGGGGAATGAATATTTATTGACTACACTAAAATCAATAAATAATCAAAAAAAGGAGTCAGTTTCAAAAATTATAATTCATTTGTTTGAAGGTGAATTAGAAAGTGGATTAAAGATTAAATCAGAAGGTATTCTTTTGGATTTTAATGCTTACAGAGAATTCATGACTATTAATCCTAGCTTTAATAAATTGTTGTTTTTGCAAATCAAAAAGAAAAATGAATTAGAGATTTGGAAAAACGAATTGAAGTCAAATAAGCAAATTATTCCTGTTGTATCTGAATTACGAACAGATTGGTTAAGAAACATTTTTATAGAACAAATTCCGGTATTGTTTGAAGTTTCATCAGTATTTGAATTTCCTGATTTTGTCCCTGGTTATATCCTCACAAAAAACAAAAAGAAAAAGGTTCAGGAGCTTGGCGATTTTCGATTGAAATTAAAGGATAATTATTCTCAAATTTTAAGTTTATTGGCTGAAAGAAGGCGATTAATTGGACAATTGAATATCATCAAAAAAGAAAATGAAATTGATATTTTTCAAGATGATGTTTATTTAAACAACCTCATCAAATCTTTTACTGATTCAAAAGAACATTCTTTGCCTTTAGGTGATTGCATTGATATTTATATGTTACTTCATTCGATGTCGGTGAAACAACAGGAAGAATCGTAAAATGACAATTAGATTCTCTTTTTTCGAAAATAAGCCTTATATTGAGGCAAAAGTATCCTTGAATGAATAAGAAGATTAATATTTCACTTGCTGTATTGTTTGTTTTGATTGCGGCCTATTATATGGGTCCAAAGCCATCGGTTCCTGTAATTGTTGAAGATTTACCTGTGGTTCCTAAAAGTCCTGTTGAGTTAACAAATTTTGTTAATAGCAAAGAACTTCAACATAAAATAAAACCCGGAAATGAAGCTAAAATTATTTGGGCAGATTCAATACCAGGAAAAACAAAATTTACTGTTTTATATCTACATGGATTTGGTGCTTGTTCTTATGAAGGTCAACCAATCAATATTGATTTTGCGAAGAAATACCATTGTAATTTAGTGTTATCCAGATTGGCATTTCAGGGAATTGATACATCAAATGCGATGTATTTTTTAACTGCCGAAAATTTATGGGCATCAGCACTAGAAGCATACGCAATTGCTAAGGAAACAGGAGATTCTGTTATCATCATGGGAACATCAACAGGCTGCACTTTGGGTTTAATGTTAGCAGCCAGGTATCCTGAAATTAAAGGATTAATCAATATGTCGCCGAATATTCGTTTACACGACCCATTATCGTTTATGTTGAACAATCCTTGGGGAATTCAAATTGCCAAAATGGTGATTGGTGGAGATTCATTTAATTACCAAAGTGATGCAGAATTTGGCAAATACTGGTATTTGAGTTACAGATTAGAACCTGTGGTTGAGTTAGAGAATTTATTGGAAACCCAAATGACAGAAGAAACCTTTTCCAAAATTGATAAACCTTGTATCAACTTGTATTATTACAAAGACGAGGAGCACCAAGACCAAATGGTTGATGCCAATAAAACCCAGTGGATGCATGAAAAATTAGCTACAAAATCTGAATTAAAACGAATAGTAAATGTTGATGATGCGGGCGATCATATCATTGGAAATCCAATCAGGTCGAAAAATGTGGCAAAAGTTTATTCTGAAATATGCAATTTTTCTGAGCAGGTAATGGGATTACAACCCTATACTTTACAATAAGTTAATTTGTAAAAACTAACGATTGTTCAAAAAATATTGAAAACCTCTTGGCAACATTAAGGATAGCCAAAAAAAATTAGCTTACTTTTGTATCCCGTAGGGTAACAAATTGTTCTCTTCAAATTCTTTGATTTTGGGCTTATTTGCTCATTTTCAAGAGTATCCACAAGAACCATTATGAGCGCAAAATATATTTTCGTTACCGGCGGGGTAACATCTTCATTAGGAAAAGGCATTATTGCAGCCTCTTTAGCTAAATTATTACAAGCAAGGGGTTATTCCGTAACTATTCAAAAACTTGATCCATATATTAATGTTGATCCGGGAACTTTAAATCCGTATGAACATGGAGAATGTTATGTGACTGAAGATGGCGCTGAAACCGATTTGGATTTGGGTCACTATGAGCGTTTTTTAAATACACCAACTTCGCAGGCCAATAACGTTACAACAGGTAAAATTTACCAACATGTAATTAATCAGGAGCGTCAGGGTGCTTATTTAGGAAAAACAGTTCAGGTTATTCCTCATATTACAGATGAAATCAAACGCAGAATTAAGCTTTTAGGAGAAACAGGTGAATTCGAATTTGTAATTACAGAAATTGGTGGAACTGTTGGTGATATTGAATCATTGCCTTATGTAGAATCTGTTCGTCAATTACTTTGGGAGTTAAAAGAGGAAGATGCATTGGTTATTCATTTAACTTTACTTCCGTACTTAAATTCTAGTCAGGAATTAAAAACAAAACCTACACAACATAGCGTAAAATTATTATTGGAGAGTGGAGTTCAGCCGGATATTTTGGTGTGCAGAACCGAACATGCTATCAATAAAGATATGCGTAAAAAGATTGCTTTGTTCTGTAATGTTGAAACCAATTCGGTAATTGAAGCATTAGATGTTCCAACTATTTATGATGTGCCTTTAATGATGTTGAAAGAGAAATTAGACAAAATTGTATTGTCTAAAATGAAACTTTCTACTAAAAATGAACCGGATTTAGAATCGTGGAAGAACTTTTTGGTAAGACATAAAAATCCTAAAAACGAAGTAAGAATTGGATTGGTTGGTAAATATGTTGAATTACCTGATGCATACAAATCAATAGTAGAAGCATTTATTCATGCAGGTGCATTTAATGAAGCAAGAGTTCGTTTGCAATACATCCACAGCGAATTAATTGCTGAAGATAATGTTGCTCAAAAATTGGGAGATTTAGATGGAATTTTAGTAGCTCCGGGATTTGGAGATAGAGGTATTGAAGGAAAGATTACTGCTATTAAATATGCAAGAGAAAACAAAGTTCCGTTTTTTGGAATTTGTTTGGGAATGCAAATGGCGGTGATTGAATTTGCCAGAAATGTGATTGGTTGGAAAGATGCACACAGCACGGAAATGAATCCAAAAACAAAACATGCTGTGATTGATATGATGCCTGATCAGAAAAAAATTACTGCTAAAGGCGGAACCATGAGATTAGGTGCTTACGTATGTGAAGTTTCAAAAGATTCGAAAGCATACAAAGCTTATGAGAAAACAAAAGTAACTGAGCGTCACAGACATCGTTATGAATTCAACAATAAGTATTTAGCTGATTTTGAATCGTTAGGAATGGCAGTTACAGGAATAAATCCTGATACAAAATTGGCTGAAATTGTGGAAGTAAAAGACCATCCATATTTTGTGGCAGTGCAGTTTCATCCTGAATACAGGAGCACGGTTTTAAATCCGCATCCATTGTTCATCAAATTTGTAAAAGCAGCTGTTACTTTTAATCAAGGTTAAATCAGCTTAATAATTTAAATTTTTTGGGTTTTTCTGAAAAAGAAAATTGAGTTTTAATCTGTTTAAGAATTGATTATTACATATCTGATAAACAGGAATTAAACTTGATTATTAGGTGATTTGTCGAAACCTAAAACAAATTGCTTCTTTTCTTTTATGCACTCTTGTGTAAAAGCCCTATTTTCGCCGCGTTTAATTAGTAAAAATGGATAGAAATTCGATAATAGGCTTGGGTTTGATTTTTGTAATCATGATTACCTTTGCCTATGTAAACCAGCCATCTCAAGCAGAGCTGGATGCTCAATTGCGAGCAAAAGATTCAATTGCATTGGTAGGCAAAAAGATGGATAGTCTGGCTGCCATTCAGGTTGTTGAACAGAAAAAAGCTGAATTATCAGCAAAACCTGATTCTGTTTCCTTGAATAATCAATTCGGAAAGTTTGCAGCAAATTCTCAAGGTAAAGAAGAATTTACTACAATAGAATCAGAACAACTTAGATTAACTTTTTCTAACAAAGGTGGAAGAATTTACAAAGTTGAATTGAAAAACTACAAGAGATCAGATGGTTCTCCGCTTGTTTTATTGGAAGGGGAGAAGAGTCAGTTTTCATACGAATTCCCTACATCTGATGTAAAAGCATTTAACTCTTCAGAATTATTTTATCAAGCAATGCCTTCAGCTACCGGTATTGTTTATAAATTAGAAATGGAGCCGGGTAAATTTATCGAACATCATTATGTTTTGGGTAAAGGTTTTGATGTTGATTTTAGTATAAAAATGAATGGTATGGAGTCGGTTGTGGCTCAAAATACCAGCTTTTTAGATTTAACCTGGAAACAAAATATTTTATTACAGGAAAAAACACAGGAAGCAGAAGAAAGAACCAGTACAATTTATTACAGATATCCTGATGATGAAGCTGATTTTATTTCAGAAACTAAAGATGAAAAAGTTGATTTGAAAACTCCAATTAATTGGGTTTCTTTCAAACAACAATATTTCAATTCAACTTTAATTGCTACCAAAAACTTTACTGAAGGTGCAATTGAAACCAAAAAGGATGAACAAAAGAAATATCCGAAGTTCATGACAGCTAATTTGATTCTTCCTTACAACCATACTGCTTCTGAAACAATTGATATGAAGTTCTATTTTGGTCCTAACCATTATAAAACGCTTCAAACATTAAATATTGGTTTAGAGAAAGTTGTACCAATGGGTTGGGGAATTTTTGGTTGGGTGAATAAAGTTGTAACGGTAAATGTGTTTTACTGGTTGGGACAATACTTAACCAATTTTGGATTGATAATTTTCTTATTAACTCTGATTGTTAAAACCATCTTGTTTCCATTGGTTTACCGCTCTTATTTATCATCTGCAAAAATGAGAGTTTTAAAACCTGAGATTGATGAAATTAAAGCTAAATATCCTGATGATATGGCTCGTCAACAACAAGAAAACATGAAGATTTACCGCAAAGCTGGCGTAAATCCAATGGGAGGTTGTGTGCCGGTATTGTTACAAATGCCAATATTAATTGCCATGTTCCAGTTCTTTCCATCGGCTTTTGAGTTAAGACAACAAGCATTTTTATGGGCTACCGATTTATCTACTTATGATAGCATTTTTAACTTACCATTTAATATTCCGTTTTATGGCGACCATGTGAGTTTGTTTACCTTATTAATGACAGCCTCAACATTGGTTTATACCATTTACAATAACCAAATGACAGGTGTAACAGGACAAATGAAGTATATTAGTTATATCATGCCTGTTATGTTCTTAGGATTCTTTAATAGTTATTCTTCAGGATTAACTTACTACTATTTTGTATCTAACTTGTTTACTATCGGACAACAATTGTTGATTAGAGGATTTGTGGATGAAAAAGCAATTCATAAACAGTTGGAAGAAAATAAAAAGAAGCCTGTAACCAAATCGAAATTCCAGATTAAACTGGAAGAAATGGCAAAGAAAAGAGGAATTGATCCTGATAAATTAGGAGGAAAATAACCAAAAGAAAAAGGCCGGTTCTGAAGAGAATCGGCCTTTTTTGTTATTAAAACTTACTCGCTTTGAGTTGATTCTGCTTCCAGAAAATCTGCCTCATAAAGCTGATAGCATTTCTTGATGCGGGAATATATTTTCCCTTTTAATCGTTTTGGAGAAAGAATTTTAATGTCTTCACCAAATCCAAGAATCTCTCTTTCTAATTCGTAATTCCATATGACACGGATAGAAATGAGTAAAGATGATTCTGTTTCTTTTAATATTTTTTGTGATTGATGGATTGGTTTTGTTTTGATATAAGGCGCACTAACCTTATTTAACTCCATGATAATTTCAATAGGTTTCTGGCCGGGTAATTTTGAAACTCCAATTACATCATCAAAATAAGTATTTGGATTGAAATCAGAATCTATGTATTTAATCTTTTTTACTTCATAAAAGTCTTCAATTCTATCTAAAGCCAAAATCATCAATACCTTTCTTTTGTTGTTTAAACCTAAAAGAAACCACCTGTTTCTATATTCTTTTAGTAAAAAAGGATGAAATAAGAATGAGCTTTCTGTTTTGGATTTAAATGATTTGTATTTGATTTCAATGCAAGTTTTTGTTTTAATAGCTTGATGTAACCCATCAATATGATGTATGCCTTTTAACAAATCATTTTTCTCAAACTGAATATAGGATTTGCCTTTTTGCGAATGAAGATTCAGCTTGTCTTCGAGTTTTGTTATTAATGTATTTAAATCCTGAAAGTGATTAAAGCCTTTAAACTGTTTAAGTATATTCAATACTTCATTTAGAGTACCTAGATCCTGTCCGGTTAAGGGTGTATTTGTAATTGAATAATCTTTATCGGAATAGCTATAGTACTTTTTATCGATAACAATAATTGGAGCATTGTAGCCCAATTTTTCGCTTCTCATATTTTGAATATCCAGCTGAATAGAACGTTTGCTTATGCCTTTACTAATTCCTTCAAACTTGAACAATGCTTCTGAACAAGCTTCCATTAAATCTTCAAGGGTCCATCTTTTGGTTCTATTTTGAAGACATTGGTCTATGGTATTGTATCTGATTAATGCTTGTTTATTGATTGGCATGGGTAATTTTTTGTAAAACTAAAATACTAACTACGCAATCAATTTGCGCGGTGAAAATTATTTTTGGTTAAAATTAAATTTAATCATTTGGTAATCAGTTTTAATTGTAGAAAAAGAATCAAAGTATTTACTACGAAATTCCCTTGCGTAGATGAGATTCCATCTTTGAATTGTCGATTGAGTCAGATTTGTAATGTGATTCTTTTGATAAATAAAAAGGCGGCCCCCTCTGTCTAAGTATGGCAGAGGGGTTTTAAAATCAAAAAAAACAAAATGGAAAATAAAGTAAAAAGAACAAACGTATTTGTTGAAATGGGATTTCCAGAAGGAAGAGTAATTGGAATGTTGAATGTTTTGTTCGAAGGGAATCAATTATCAGAAATAGAAAAAGAAAATCTGTGTAAGTTATTAGAGAATCCTGGTGATTTTTTGAATGATATTAAATTAGGAGAGGTTGCTTCTTTATTAATTAAAGTACAGGAATCAAGTGAAGTAATTAGTTTAAAAGAGAAGTCTGAATCTTTTGCGATTTATGGGAAAAACGGGATTGAAGAAGGAGCCATCAACCAAATGAATATTGCCATGCGATTACCAATCACTGTTTCCGGAGCATTAATGCCAGATGCGCATCAAGGTTACGGATTGCCAATTGGTGGAGTTTTAGCAACAAGAAATGCTATTATTCCTTATGGAGTTGGTGTTGATATTGGTTGCAGAATGGCTTTATCGGTTTATGATATTCCAGAAGATTTTTATTTGGATAACAAAGCGAAATTTAAAAGAGAATTAATAGCCATGACAAAATTCGGAGCCGGTAATGCATGGAAAGGACGAGATTTGGCTAATCATGCTGTTTTAGATAATTCTTTGTTTGATGATATTCCTCTTTTAAAAGGATTGAAAGATAAAGCTCATGGACAATTAGGAACATCAGGAGGAGGAAATCATTTTGTTGAATTCGGAATCATTGAGTTTAAAGATGATGTTGCTGAATATCAAATGAAAAAAGGAAGGTATTTGTCATTGCTTACTCATTCGGGTTCAAGAGGATTTGGAGCAACCATTGCAGGGCATTATACCCGATTGGCAAAAGACTTGTGTAAACTACCTCAGGAAGCGCAGAATCTGGCTTATTTGGATTTGAACTCACAGGAAGGATTGGAATATTGGTTGGCCATGAATTTGGCCGGAGATTATGCATCTGCTTGTCATGAAATTATTCATCAAAGAATGAGTAAAGCAATAGGAGCAGAGGTTTTGAATAAGGTTGAAAATCATCATAATTTTGCATGGAAAGAAATGGTGAATGGAGAAGAATTGATTGTTCATAGAAAAGGAGCAACACCTGCATCAAAAGGAATATTGGGAATTATTCCCGGTTCGATGACAGCACCTGGATTTTTGGTAAGAGGAAAAGGGGAGGTGAATTCAATTCAATCGGCATCACATGGCGCAGGAAGATTGATGAGCAGAACTCAAGCTACTAAAACTATCAGCAAAAACGAAATGAAACAAATCCTGAAAGAACATCAGGTTGACTTGATTGGCGCAGGATTGGATGAAGCGCCAATGGCCTATAAAAACATTCATGAAGTAATGAAAGCTCAAACAGATTTAGTTGATGTTTTGGCCACATTTTATCCAAGATTGGTAAGAATGGCTGATGATGGATCGAGAGAAGATTAAAGTAAAAAG
>JBMLOK010000450.1:0-23167 GCA_049243005.1 Bacteroidia bacterium
TTTAGCATGGGCCATCTTTTGTACGACATTTATTAATGCATGCAACCCTTTTTTGATTAATGGTTACTAATGAACTGAAATCTGACTTTAATAAGACAATCAAATTGCCGAAAGTTTTAATTGTTGATGATGTACATCCGGTATTAATCGATGGTCTGACCGAGAAAGGTTTCAGTGTTCTTTATATTCCTGAATCAAGTAGAAATCAAATCATTGAAAAGCTAAAGGAAGGTTTTGAAATTTTGGTTATCAGAACCAAAACAATGGTAGATAAGGAAATGCTTCAGTCGGCTCAAAACCTGCAAATAATTGCAAGAGCGGGTGCAGGTTTAGATAATATTGATGAAGAAGAGGCTCAGAAATTGGGAATTCTTTGTATCAATGCAGGTGAAGCAAATTCTGATGCTGTTGGCGACCATACCTTGGCAATGTTACTGGGAGGATTAAACAACTTATATCAAGCTCAAACAGAAGTTAGAAATAAAATCTGGTTAAGAGAAGAGAATAGGGGAGTTGAACTTGCCGGTAAAACAGCTGCAATTATTGGTTACGGAAATACCGGTAAAGCCGTAGCAAAAAGATTAGTAGCTTTTGGAGTGAAAGTTTTGGCTTACGACAAATACCTGAATGGTTTTTCGAGTGAGCAAATTTTTGAAGCTTCAATGAATGAGATTTTCGAAAATGCAGATATTTTAAGTTTACATATTCCTTTAACTTCAGAAACCAAGGGAATGGTAAATTTGCAATTTTTGCAAAAATTTAAAAAACCTATCTTTTTCTTGAACCTTAGTCGAGGAAAAATTGTCAATACAACTGAACTTATTCAAGCAATAAAAACCGGGATTGTTTGGAAATGTGCATTGGATGTTCTCGAAAATGAAAAATTTGACACATTTAATGCAGCTCAGGAAAAAGATTTTGAATTTCTTTCTAATTCTTCAAAAGTTTCCTTGTCTCCGCATATTGGGGGCTGGACAGTAGAGAGTTACAAGAAAATTTCAACAGTTTTATTATTGAAACTACTTGATATTCATGGACAATAATTTTTAGGTTTGTTGATTACTGTTACCTTAAAGTTGTTAAATTGCTTTTAACTGATTTATTTTACCGCTCTTAAAATTTGTTTTGAAATTGTAAATCCTAAGTAAATGAAGAAAATATACTCACTTCTTATTTTTGCCTTCTTCCTCCATTTGGGTGTTTTTGCCCAATCCGGACTAGGAACCTTAAGGGGAAAAGTTATCGATGGCAAGACCAAAAAACCACTTGATTACGTAAGTATTACGTTGAAGCTCAATGGTGTAGCAAAGGCTACTGCACTCTCTGATGACGATGGGGCCTTTATTATCAAAGCTCTACAACCAGGAGAGTATGATTTATATGCGACTTTTGTTGGTTACCCTAATACCAAAATTGAAGGTATTTATATTGCTGCTGAGGAAGATAAATTCGTTGATTTTTCAATGAGTGGCGACAATCAATTGAAAGAAGTTATTATTAAGCAGAAAAAGGACCTTATCGATAAAGGTGGTGTTAAAGGAGGAAAATTAACCTCAAAGGAAATCATGGCATCCCCTGTAAGAAACGTGAATAGTATTGCCAATACCGTAATGGGTGTTGAATCAAGAGGCGGTGGTACGCCAAATATTCGTGGTGCGCGTGCCGAAGGTACTGCTTATTATATTGATGGTGTGCGTGTAAATGCAGGTGCCGGAAATATTCCTCAAAATGCAATCGACCAAATTCAAGTAATTACCGGTGGTACTCCTGCTCAATATGGTGACTTTGTGGGTGGTGCCATTAGTATCACAACTAAAGCTCCTACCAAAAACTTTAATAGAGGTATTGAAGTTGTAACAGCTTCGCCTTTTGCAGGTTATTTAGATAATTCACATTTTAATCAAACTCAAGCTTTAATCTCAGGTCCAATTAAAACTATCAATAAAGGTAGAGGTAATGAGGAAAGAGTTTTGGTTGGATTCTTGCTTTCAGGTGCATTTACATACAGTCGTGATGGTTCATTACCTGCAGTAGATTTATACCAGGTAAAGGCTGATAAATTGGCTCAATTAGAAAAAACTCCTTTGGTACCTAGTGCTTCTGGTACTTTGTTTAATGCTGCTGAATATTTAAGAGCAACAGATTTAGAAAAAGTTGGATACAAACAAAATGCTGCTGGTTATAGAGTTGATATCAATGGTAACTTCAACTTTCAACCAACTAAAAATATCAATGTTCGTTTGGGTTATTTTGGAAACTTCTCTCAGGGTAATAACTGGAGTCATTTCAATTCTTTAATGAACAATGCCAATAACTCAATGTCGAGATCTAATATTTTCAGAACTTATCTTCAGTTTACTCAGAATTTTAATACTGATAACAATGATGATAAATCTAAAGATAAACCGGATCCTTCTAAAGAAGGTGGTATCAGTAATGCATTTTATTCAGTTCGTCTTTCTTATGAAAGAGCTCAAGGTGAATCAATGGATCCTGAATTCCAAAAAGACTTCTTTAGTTATGGCTATTTAGGAAAATTCACTACTTACCAGGCTCCAACTTTTTCAAGAGTAGTTAAGAATTTTGGTCAGCCTGCAGATAGTTTCTTAATGGATAATGGTAAATACATTTATTTAACAAACTATGTTAGACAAGTTGGTAATACTGATACTTCATTCACTTTTGAACAAGCAGATATAAACAGAGTAAGAGGAAACTATACACAAGCACTATATGATTATTTAGGAGCAGGTAATATTAGTAACTTAGGTACTGTTCGTCAGTTTGGTGGTTTAATTAATGGTGACAACCCTACAGGAATTTATTCTAATATGTGGAGTAATGTTGGTACAAACGGTAATGGTTACAGCAAAAGTTTAACTGAAGCAATTACAGTTTATATCATGAGTGAATTTACAATTGCTCCAAAAAGTAATCCTAAAGCAAAACACGAAATACAATTAGGTATCACTGGTGAGCAACAATTCAGAAGATCTTATGGTCTTGGTACAAACGGATTATGGTCATTGATGCGCTTATATGCAAATCGTCAGTTTACTGGCTTAGATACTATTCCAACTATGAAGTTTGACCAAAATGGAGTATTCCAGGATACAGTTTGGTTCAATAGAAAAATTGTTGAAGCTGACCAAACTAATTTTGATAAAAACTTAAGAAACAAATTAATGGCTTCAGGAGCATTAGATGCTAATGGTAACCCTATCAACCAATACAGTTTCTTAGATGTTAATTCTTATACTCCTGGCACTTATTCATTAGATATGTTTAATGCTGATGAGTTATTAAACAATGGTAATTCAATTGTAAGTTATTCTGGTTACGACCACTTAGGAAGAATAGTTAGAAAGAAACCTTCTATCGAAGATTTCTTAAACAATCCTACCAGCAGATTATTACCGGCATACCAACCAACATATTTAGCTGCTTGGGTTCAGGATAAGTTTGTATTTAAAGATTTAATTGTTCGTGTTGGATTAAGAATGGAGCGTTTTGATGCGAACCAACCTGTATTAAAAGATCCATATAGCATGGCACCAATTTATTCAGTAGGTGAAGTAAAAGGTAGCGAAGATCCAAGATTTAAGAATTTAAAAACAGCTATTCCTACTACTATTGGTGACGATTATGCTATCTATGTAAACAATGAAAAATTTGGTGAAGGTGGTCAAAGTGGTGATTTAAGAGTTGCCGGTTTTAGAAAAGGAAACAATTGGTATGATGAGAATGGTAATCCTATCTCTGACCCTGCTCAAATTGGAAGAAATGCTAAAACAGCAAGAAATACTCCTTTATTAATCGATCCTTCAAATCCTAACAAACCAACTTTAGCATCATTTACAGATTATGTACCGGATGTAAAATTATTACCTCGTATATGGTTCTCATTCCCTATTTCAACTACAAGTCAGTTCTTTGGTACTTATGATATCTTAACTCAAAGACCATCTGCTAACGTTGGACAGATTGATGATTACTACTACTTGCAAAATCGTTTAAGTGGTGGAGCAATTGCTAATCCAGATTTGAAAATGACTCAGGTAACCGACTACGAAATTGGTTTCCGTCAACAAATTGGTTTAGATGCTGCATTAGGGATTACAGCTTCTTACCGTGAATACAGAAACATGGTTCAATTGTTCCGTTATGTTCAAGCTTGGCCAAATGATTATACAACTTTTGGAAACTTAGACTTCTCTACAGTTAAATCAATTGGTTTGGAGTATAATATTCGTGAATTAGGAAATATTTCTTTAGGTGCTAACTATCAAATTCAGTTCGCAGATGGTACTGGTTCTAATGCAACTTCTAGTAATGCATTAATTCAAGTTGGTTTACCAACTCTAAGAACAATTTATCCAATGGATTTTGATACACGTCATACTTTAAAAATGACTTTTGATTTCCATTACAAATCTGGTAAAGAATACAATGGTCCTGTAGTTAATGGTAAAAAGATTCTTGAAAATGCAGGTATCAACTTCGTATTCACTACCTACTCAGGAAGACCATATACTCAAAACATGTTACCTACTCCTGATGGAGTTCAATCAGGTGTTGTTGTAAGAAGTCCAATCAAAGGAACTATCAATGGTGCTAACTTACCAGCTCAGTACAATATTGATATCAACATCGATAAAAACTTCGAATTCAAACAAAAGAAACTTGATGGTTCAACAACCGTTTATCGCTTACGTGCTTTCATCTGGATTCAAAATTTATTAAACAGTGCTAACGTAACTTCTGTGTTCAGATATACCGGTAGTGCATACAATGATGGATTTTTGGCTTCACCTCAAGCACAAGAACAAATTAGAACTGCAACCGATCAGCAGTCTTATGTTGACTTATATAATGCAAGGATGTTAAATCCGGATCGTTTTGGATTACCGCGTTTAACTCGTTTAGGTCTTGCCCTATATTTTTAATTATTAAGTATCATGACAATTATGAATACATTAACAACAAAGTTTTTCGCAAAATCAGTTTGTGTCCTTGCTTTCATAGCCATAAGCAGCTCTGCATTTGCAACGGAAAATATTGGTTTAGGCAAAAAGAACTCAAAAGCCAATTTGCTTAAAAAAGCAGGTGGTTGCGAAGCTGCCACTCAACAAAAAGATCTGGACGTTAACAATGTTAGAACCACAATTCTTAATGGTGGTGATATGTGGTGGAACTTAAGTAATGCCAGATATGAAGTTCCTAAAGTTAACCCGGGACAAGTTTCTAAACACTCATTGTTCTCAGGTGCATTATGGATTGGAGGTATTACTCAAGGAAACTTGAGAATTGCTGCTCAAACTTATCGCCAAAGCGGTAATGACTACTATCCAGGTCCATTGCAAGTTGACGGTTCTGCCAGAGGAACTGTTACAAAAGAAACTTGTAAAGCTTATGATGAAATTTGGAAAATAACTCTTCAGGAAATTGATGAGTTTAGAAATAATCCCGAAAATTGGTCGACTCCTAGTTCTATTATTTCAGGATGGCCTGGTAATGGTAAAACAGGTGAAGCTGCTACTTTAGCTCCTTTCTATGATGTAGACGGTAACAATATCTATGACCCGGTTGCAGGTGATTATCCTTCTTTTGATTTTAATAAATCAGACAATATTCCTGATATGATGTTGTATATGATTTACAACGATAAAGGAAATATTCACTCTGAAACTGAAGGTTTACCAATTGGATTGGAATTACATACCCAATGTTTTGGTTATTCAACTAATGATGAAGTGAATAACATGACTTTCTACAGAACCACTATTTTCAACAGAGGAACTGAAACTATTGACTCATGTATTTTTGGACAGTGGGTTGATGCGGATTTAGGCAACTACTCTGATGACTACGTTGAGTGTGATGTTAAAAGAAACTTAGGTATTTGTTACAATGGTGACGATAATGATGAAGGTATCTTAGGATATGGTTTAAATCCTCCAAGTGTGGGTGTAAACTTCTTCGAAGGTCCAAGACGTCCTGATGGAACAGAAATTGGTTTAACAAAATTTGTTTACTATAACAATGACTTTTCAGTAACAGGTAATCCTTCTCGTCCTGAACATTACTGGAACTATTTAAATGGTCGTTGGAAAGATGGTTTGAATATTACTTATGGTGGAAATGGTAGAGGAGGTAGTGATACTGCTTCATTCATGTTCCCTGGTAATTCAGATCCGGCTAACAGAGAATCTTGGACTGAGAGAATTGCAGGTAACCAACCTGGTGATAGACGTTTCATGCAAACTGCAGGTTCATTTAGTATGTTGCCTGGTGCAAAAAATGAAGTTACTATTGCTGTAGTTTGGGCTCGTGCTACAACAGGTGGTGCTACAGGTTCATTCAACTTGTTAAAAGAAGCTTCTGATAAAGCATTTGTACTTTATAAAAATAACTTCAAATTTATTGATGGACCTTCAATTCCTTCATTAGAAATAACTGAATTAGACCGTAAGTTGATTATTAATATCACTAATTACCAAAAAACAGAATCTTACATTGATTCGAGTTCAGGTCTATGTGCTAATAAAACGATTTATAAATTTCAGGGATATCAAATCTTCCAAACTAAAACAAGTTCACCTCCAGGAGACATTTATAACAATGATGAAGCTCGTTTAGTTGCTCAATGTGATGTTGTTGATGGAGTTAATTTGATTGTAAACATTGTTAATGATGCTGATTTAGGTAATGTTAAAAAGATTATGGTGAATGGAGCTGATAAAGGTGTTCAACATAGTTTTGAAGTAACTAAAGATTTATTCTCTACAGCTTCTGATCAAACTTTAGCTAATTTCCAGAACTACTACTATTACATAGTTGCTTACTCTAGTGCAACTAATTGCTCAAGTGAACAAACTCAATATTTATCAGGACGTAAACGTTATGATGGTGCTGGTAATAATACATACATGGCAGTTCCACATAAAGCTGCTCCTCATGGTCAAGGTACTATTCTTAATTCTTTCTATGGCGATGGTCCAGAAATTGAAAAAGTTGAAGGTATTGGTAATGCTGGACATGAAATTCAATTAACAGAAGAAACAATTCAAAAAGCTTTAGTTGCTCCTTATTATGTTGAAGTTCCTAAATACAAAAAAGCTTTAGGCCCGGTTTTAGTAAAAGTGATTAATCCTTTTAATATCCCTAATGCAAAATTTGAATTGAAATTAGCTGATTCTTCTTTTGCAGCTGACAAAGCTGTATCATTAAGCAAAGATTCTACATACTGGACATTAAAGAATTTAACTACAGGTGAAGTAATTTTAGCTGAAAGAGCAATTGGTTCTCCAAATGAGCAAATGTTCCCTAAATGGGGTTTAAGTGTAACAATTGAACAAGCGGTTGCTCCTGGAAATCCTGATGACGCGACTGATATTAGTAATGGTTATATTTCAGCGTCATTGACGTTTGCAAACAGCAACAATGCTTGGTTAACAGGTGTACCTGATGAAGTAGCTGCATTTACTCCATTCAACTGGATTCGTTCAGGTAATGCAGGTTCTCCTAATTTTGAGAATTTTTATGAGCATGATTTTGCTGTCGGAAGTCCAAAACGTTCAATAGATCCAAGAAAAGCTTACAGCAAAATTCTTGGTGGTACATGGGCTCCTTATGCTTTAGCAGCTAGAGCATTAGCTAATCCAACTGCAACTCCTCCTGTAGGTTCTACATTTGGTCCGGCTTGGGCTGTAGGTTCTGACGGTACTGGTTTAGGTATTGGTGGTGCTTCTGATGATAACTCATTATCTGATTTGCAAAGTGTTGATTTAGTATTAACAAGTGATAAAACTAAATGGACTCGTTGTGTGGTTTTAGAAGCAGGTGAAAATGCAACAACAACTATCGGTGGTGCAATTAAATTAAATCGTCGTAAGTCTCCTTCAGTTGATCAGGATGGCAAACCTGTAGCAGGCACTGGTTTAGGTTGGTTCCCTGGTTATGCAGTAAATGTTGAAACTGGTGAAAGATTGAATATCATGTTTGCAGAAGATTCTTCATTACCTGGTGAAAATGGTAGTGATATGATTTGGAATCCAACAGGAAATTTAATTAGAAACGATGTAGGTGGTTTTGAATATACAATGGGTGGTAAACACCATGTATATATTATGGGTACAAAAGGTTTTAGAACATCTTCAAGTACTCCGATTCGTTACCGTGGTCCTCGATATGATGAAGCAAGAAGTTACGATAGTTTGTTTAATTTAATTGAAGCCGGATCTGGTGCTTCTTTAAACAAACGTTATATTTTCTCTCAAGCTATGTGGGTTACAATTCCTTTATTAACACCACAATCTAGAATGTTAAGTATTAAAGATGGTTTAATTCCAACTACTACTACTATTAAATTAAGAGTTAAACGTCCTTATGCTACTTATACTTCTACTTCAAGTGTTTTAGAAAATAATGGATTACCATTATACAGATTTTCTACTGAAAACATTGCTCCAACAGTTGGAACAGCTGAAGCAGGAAAAACAGCATTGGATTTAGTAACAATCTCTCCTAATCCATACTATGCTTATGCTGGTTATGAGGATCCGAATAACCAATTAGATACCAGAGTAAGATTGGCTAATCTTCCTAAAAAATGTGTAGTTTCAATTTATACTCAAGGTGGATTCTTAGTTCGTAGAATCAGAAAAGATGATGACTCTAGAACTTACATTGACTGGGATTTGAAGAATGATGCGAATGTTCCAATTTCAAGTGGTGTTTACTTGATGCATGTATATGCTGATGGAATTGGTGAAAGAGTAATCAAATGGTTTGGTATCATGCGTAAAGTGGATTTCGATACCTTCTAAAAATATAATAGCCCGTTTTGTTCAAACGAACAAAACGGGAATTATCTAACCTTAAAAAGAAATTGAAATGAATAAGAAAATTACTTTAGGAATAATAGGTCTACTATCAATTGGAATTTCAGCTTTTGCTGGAAACCCTGATAGAGCCGGAGGTGCCGGTGCAACACAATTGGTTGTGAATCCTTATGCACGCTCAAGCGGATTGGGTAATAGTAATACAGCTAATGTAAGAGGTGTTGAATCTTTTTACTTAAATGTTGGTGGTCTTGCTTATACCAAAGGAACAGAAGTTGCTTTTTCAAGAATGACTTACCTGGCTGGTGCCGGAGTTAATATCAGTAATCTTGGATTAGCTCAATCTTTAGGTGAAGAAGGTGCCGGTGGCGTTTTAGGTTTAGGAATTACTTCATGGAATTTTGGTGATGTTCCTATCACTACTTTTGACAATCCTGATGGTACATTGCCTTCTTTTACACCTTCTGTTGTAAATTTAAATGCATCATACTCAAAAACATTTTCAAATAGTATTACAGGTGGTGTTCTTTTAAGAATCATTTCTGAAGGCACTGCAGACGTAAGAGCTTCAGGTGTTGGTTTTGATTTTGGAGTACAATACCAAACTTCTTTTAATGCAAAGAAAAAGAAGATTAAAAAGGAAGATTTTAGATTAGGTATTTCAGCAAGAAATATTGGTCCCGATTTAACTTATTCAGGATCAGGTTTGTCTTTCCGTGCTATGAATACTTCTACTGGTGCTGATAGAAGAGCCTTGTTTGATGCTGATAAATTTAACTTACCTGCATTGGTTAATATTGGTCTATCTTATGATATGCGTTTAGACCAAAATGAAAGCACTTACTTTCATAGATTAACTGCTAGCGGTAATTTCCAATACAATGCATTTCAATCGAATATTTTAGGCTTTGGTGCTGAATATTCTTTCAAAGAAATGTTTATGTTAAGAGCTGCATACAATGTTCAAAATGGTAATTCATTTACCAACGATATGAACAATCCTACAAATTATGCCCCTGATTACGGAATTTGGGCAGGTTGCACTCTACAGGTTCCTGTAACTAAAGGTGGAACTGCTTTTGCCTTGGATTACTCTTATGCACCTACCAGAATTTTTAATGGTATGCATACAGTTGGTATTCGTTTGAATATTGCTGGAAAATAGTCCGAATTTTATTATACTTGTATAACCAAAAAGAAACGTTCCGACTTGTCGGAACGTTTCTTTTGTTATTTATAACCAACATAGAAATATTTTTTTAGTTATGGCTGAATTTAATTATGTAACAAAAGAGGGTCTGGAGAAATTAAACAAAGAGCTTCATGATATGAAGTATGTGCAAAGACCATTCATTACAAAGCAAATTGCTGATGCCAGAGATAAAGGCGATTTAAGTGAAAATGCAGAATACCATGCTGCAAAAGAAGATCAAGGTTTATTAGAAGCAAAAATTGCTCAGTTAAACGATTTAATTACGATGTCACGCATTATTGATGAGTCTAAACTCGATACCAGCAAAGTGATGATGCTAAGTAATGTGAGAGTCCTAAATCAAACAACAAAAAAAGAATTGATTTATACTTTAGTTAACGAAAAGGAAGCTGATTTAAAAATGGGAAAAATCTCATTTAAATCTCCAATTGGAATTGGACTTATGGGCAAAAAAGTTGGTGATGTTGTGGAGGTTCAAGTTCCGGCTGGTTTATTGAAATTTGAAATTCTTGAAATTACACTTTAATGAGTAGCATCTTTTCTAAAATAATTAATGGTGAAATTCCTTGCCATAAAATCGCAGAAACAGAAGATTATTTTGCTTTCCTTGATATTCGTCCTCTTACAATTGGACATACTTTGGTTATCCCTAAAGTTGAAGTAGATTATATTTTTGACTTGGACGTAGAGAAATTTGTTGGACTTCACTTGTTTTCGAAAATCGTAGCAGATGGCTTAAAATCAGCCTTCCCCGATAAAAGAATTGGTGTTTCTGTAATTGGTTTAGAAGTTCCTCATGCCCACATTCATTTGATTCCTTTTTCTACAATGAATGAAATGAATTTTGCAAATGAAAAATTAAATTTAAGTCAGGAAACACTGGCAGAAATAGCAAATAAAATTAGAAGCCAGTTTAATGCTTAAGGTTTCCTTTTTATTTTATCAGGATTTTGATTCACAAAAGCTTCCCAACTGGAAGCTTTTTTTATGCTTTTCTTGGCAGGTGTTGCTTTGATAATTTGTGTGTTTTGCATAAAGTGACAATAAGCTGCTGCTAAACCATCTGTAGCATCATAAAAGCTATGGTTCTCTTCGTATTTGAAAATTCTTTGCAACATTATTGCAACTTGTTCTTTACTCGCATTTCCATTTCCGGTTATAGATTGCTTTATTTTTTTAGGCGAATACTCATTTACACTTAATTCTCTGCTCATAGCAGCAGCTATAGCTACTCCCTGAGCCCTGCCTAATTTTAGCATCGATTGAACATTTTTTCCAAAAAATGGCGCTTCAATCGCTAATTCATCTGGATGAAATTCATCAATTAGTCCAACTGTGCGTTCAAATATTTTTTTTAATTTAAGGGCATAATCTTCGTATTTATCAAGCTTAAGTACGCCCATGCCCAGTAATTCCGCTTGTTTACCCTTAGTTATGATAATCCCGTAACCCATAACTATAGTGCCGGGGTCGATACCCAAAATAATTCTCTCCTTCTTTTCAATCATTGTATTTGTTTATCGTCGCTTGCCTTTGTTTCTTTGCCGCCAAACTTAGCTAATCTATTAATGAACTCAAATTCCCAAATGAAATACTTACTGCAATTTTTGAAGCTGGTACTTCTAATTGGGTCATTTGCTTTTATTGGCTACAAATTAACCAATACATTTAATATTAATGAAAGGTATTTAGATTTTGTGGTCTTATATCAGCCTAAATCATTGTTCTACTTTTTTTTGGCCTTCGCTTTAATGTTTCTGAATATTTCATTAGAAGTAAAAAAGTGGATGGTATTATTGAAGCCATATGAGCAGTTTACATTTAAAGAATCGGCGTCTGCTGTTGTATCAGGTATTGCTTTAAGTATTATTACTCCAAACCAAATTGGAGATTTTGCAGGAAGAGTTCTAAACCTAAATAAATTAGCTAAATTAAAAGGAGCATTATTGGCTGTTATTGGATATACCGCCCAGGTTTTAACTACCATTGTTTTTGGTTTGTTTGCTTACTGGAGATTGGTTTTATCTAAAGCTGATATGCCTGAATTAACTGCAATTCTTTGCTTATTGGCAGCAATGCTTTCCGTTTTTATCTTCTTTAATTTCCGGCTTTTAAGTCCACTTTTAAATAAGCTCAGATTTTTAAAAAAGTATGAAGAATCGATTAATGTTTTTAAAGAACAAAGGAGTGACTTGTTGCTTAATGTCCTGATTTTATCAGTAGTTAGATTTTGTACTTATTTGGTTCAATTCTGGTTATTGCTAAAGTTCTTTCAGGTAGAAATCTCAGCTTTTGATGCATTTTCTGCTATAATATCTACCTTTTTTGTTCAGTCATTTGTTCCTTCATTTTTATTGCTTGAATTAGGATTACGTGGCTCAGCAGCAATCTGGTTTATTGGCATGTTTTCATCTAATATCCCGGGAATTTTATTAGCCTCATATACACTATGGATAATTAATATGTTGATTCCGGCTTTATATGGTTACTTCATCATTTATAAAATAAAAACATGATAGCTTGGTATATAATTTCGTTTTCACTTCTGGCATTTTATTTTGTCTTGATATTAATGTTTTGGATTGGTTGGATTTTAATCAAACAAAGGACCGAACCTTTTAAAAATGAATACAAAACGAAGTTTACAATTTTAATTCCTGTTAGAAATGAAGAGGAATTAATTCTTGAGAATTTGAATAGTCTTTTAAGTTTGAATTATCCTTTTGATTTATTCGAAATCCTAATTTTAAACGATCATTCAACTGACAGAACTGGGGAGATTACAGAGAAATTTATTCAGGATAATAAAAATTTCCCTTTGAAACTGGTTGATTTAAGTGCCTATTCAGAAATTAAAAACAAAAAGGATGTTATTACTTTTGGTGTCAATAATGCTCAAACTGAATGGATAGTTTTAACTGATGGAGATTGTAGACGAAATGCTGATTGGTTAAAAGCACTCAATGAATTTATTGTTGAACACAACTGTAAAATGATTTATGCACCGGTTGAATTTTCTTCAAATGGAGTATTTGAGCATATTCAAGCTTTAGAGTTTAGCGGTTTAGTTGGGATAGGAGGTGCAGCTATCAGACTAAAGAAACCCAATATGTGTAGTGCTGCAAATCTTGCTTTTAAAAAGGAAGTTTTTATAGAAATGGGAGGCTATGATGATAATAACCATATTGCTTCAGGAGATGACGAATATTTGCTTCATAAAGTATTTAAAATGTATCCGAATGAAGTTTTCTTTTTAAAGGATTTACGGGCATTGGTAAGCACATCGCCCAATTCATCGCTTGAGCAATTGGCCAATCAAAGACGACGTTGGGTATCAAAGAGTACGCATTATGAAAATAGATATATCACTGCAATTTTAGCCGCTGCTTACTTTTTTAATTTAAGCATTTTGTTGAATTTTATTCTGGGTATATTCTATGATAATTTCCTTTGGTTGGCATTCATACAAATTGCTTTTAAAGCACTAATTGAAGGTTTATTTTTGTTTGATGTATTGCGCTTTTTTAAACGATCTTATTTAATTTTATTTTTATTGATAGCCGAACCTTTTCATATCCTTTATGTTCTAATTATTGGAATATGGGCCAATATGGCGGGGTATAATTGGAAGGGAAGAAAACACATTTAATATGGAATACGAACTAAGCGATTTAGAAAGAGATATACTTAACAGCGTATATTTTGTTGAGCCATTTGAAAATATTTTGGAGGAGGTTAATCTCCCTGCCCCAATTGTTGCTGATGGAATAAAAACGCTGATACATAAAAAGATGATTGTAGCCATGCGCTGGGATGAAGCAAAAATGGAATATGTAAGAAGTTTTATCTATGATTCAGATAATATGAAAGCTTATTCTTATTTGGCTACAAAGGAAGGCTTACTAGCACACAATTCTTTATAGTTCATGTTAGGTAAACTTCGTGCAATTGTAATTTCTACTATACCATATTCAGAAAATTCTGTAGTTCTGAAATGTTATACCGATTTATATGGATTACAATCTTACATGGTAAATGGTGTAAGAAGTAAAAAGGGTGCAATCAAACCATCACAATTGCAGGTGTTAAGTTTACTTGAGCTTGATACTTTTCAACAACAAAATAAAAATCTGCAGAGAATTAAAGAACTCAAATGTTCTCCTACTTTATATCAAATACATTTTGATTTATTAAAATCATCTATTGCATTGTTTATTTCTGAATTATTAAATAAGTGTTTAAGGGAAGAAAATCAGGTCGACAAACAGCTATTTGATTTTTTATTTAATACAATTCAATTTATTGATTTACAAGAAACAAGTTTAGCAAATGTTCCATGTTTTTTTATGGCCCATTTATCTAAGTATTTAGGTTTTTTTCCTGAAAATTTCCATGACAATGAAAGGGTGTTTTTCAGTTTAAAAGAAGGAATATTTGTGAATTCAAATGAGTTTTCATCAGAGGTTTTAAATCGTCAGGAGAGTTTGTTTTTAAAACAAATTCTAAGTTCAAATCTGAGTAATTTATTTGAAATAGAAACCTCAAGGGATATAAGAAAACAAGTATTGGATGCCTTAATCAGGTATTACCAATTTCATTTACATCAGTTTCCCGAATTAAATTCGAATAAAATTTTAGCTGAAATTTTTTAAAAGCTATTTCTCTTTTTCAAAGTATTTTGTGAAATCTGTTTCATAAGCTCCTCCAATTGGAATTTCCTTTTCACCTATGAGAATAAGTTTATTCTTTACCTGATCAATTTTGCTTAGTGGAATGATATAGGAGCGATGAACCCTTACAAATTGGTTGTTTGGTAGTTTATCTTGAAGAGATTTCATTGTTAACCTAGCAACAATTGGTTTCATATGAACCGTAATGATTTTTACATAATCATCAAATCCTTCAAAATATAAAATATCATTAAGTTTAATTCTGTGTAAACTATAATCAGCTCTTACATTTAGATAATTATCTTCATGATTGGGGTCTGATTTTAATAAATCATAATATTCTTTTACCCTGTCAATTGCTGTTTTAAACCTATCAAAACTAAATGGCTTAAGAAGATAATCAGCCGCATTTAAATTAAAGCCTTCTACGGCATAATCTGCAAATGCTGTAGTGAAAATAACCTTACAAGTACTTGGAATAATTTTAAAAAACTCTATGCCTGATTTTGATGGCATTTGTATATCTAAAAAAACTAAATCAATCTGATTTTTTTCAAGGTATAATTCGGCTTCATTAGGTTTAGTAAAAACCTTTTCAAGTTTTATATAATCCAGTTTTTGGCAGAATTTTTCAATAATGCCTAATGCTAATGGCTCATCATCTAATGCTATGGCTTTTATCATAATTCTATTTCTAAGTAAACATTAAATTCTCTTGAATCTTCTTCTATCTTGAATTTATGCTTTAATGGATACAATAAATTTAATCTATCTCTTACATTTTTTAATCCAAGTCCACCAGGGTAATTGTGAAAGCTTGTTTTTTTGACTTTATTATTATCAACCGTTAAAATCAGTTTTGATTGTTCAATTTCTAAATTGATTAAAATGCATGAATTTTCTTCAGGATTTACGCCATGTTTGAATGCATTCTCAATAATAGGTATTAATAGTAAAGGTGGAATTTCAAGTTGATTTCCTTTTCCTTTTACCGTGTAGGAGAGCTTAAATGTTTCTCCTAAACGTATTCTTTGTAAAGCGATATAATCATCAATGTATTCAATTTCTTTGTCTAAAGGTACCAAATCTTTTTTAGCTTCAGTAAGCACAAATCGCATGATTCCACTGAGTTTTAATACCATTTCAGAGGTTTGTTCAGAGCCTGAAATAGCTAGGGCATAAATTGAATTTAATGTGTTAAATAAAAAATGAGGATTTACCTGAGCTTTTAAATAGGAGAGTTCAGCTTCACTTCTTTTTTCTTCTGAATGTTTGAGACGATTATTAATTTTAATCATCAATGAAAATAGCACCACCACCATATAGATAAACAGGTTTTGTTTGAATTCAAATAAAAAAGGTGGTTTATGTTTTTTTGGAATTTTGTGTCTTAAAACATCTATGGTGTTTTCATCAATATGATGATGTAATGGTTCATCAAAGTTGAATAAATATATTGGAATGATGCTGGTAATAATCAAGCCAATTAAAAGCAAAAGACTGTAATGGATATACTTTTTTTTGAAGTAATATTCAGGAACCAATAAGTAGTAATGAATATAAAAGAAGACCACTAATAAAGAGTATACCATTAAATCTCTTTGGGCAAATCTATTATGGTTTAAGGTTTCAAAAATTCCTTCAGCGGGTGCATATAATACTGGCAAAGAAATAAATAGAATTATTCCAAGTATGTGAAGTAATATTTTCGGCCAATGCTTTAACATTCAATAACAAATATATGAGCTAATATAGCCCTAATAATATGAATGAGGTAAAGCCATAAATGTTTGCGGTAAGTTAAAACTATTTAAAAGTTGATGTTTTCAATTTCAAATGCTTATTAAAATAATAGAGTGCTATCGCGAATTTTCTATGTTTTAAACTAATACTTCATTCAATAAATAAATTATGATATTTGATTAAGAAATATTTTCTGCTTAAAGTACATTAATACAAAATATGCCTCAAATACTTTTATAGAACTTTTCATTTTTGTTATAAGATTTCATTCATTTCTTAATTTTATTTGATTGAATTTAATCGATTTATTTAGGTAAAGGATGTGTCAGATTCTAAGATTGACAAGGGTTTTGAGTGTTTTGGCTGACTGACAGTTTTTTGACATAAATTGATTCACCTCAATAATTTTATTTTTTGCCGCTATTACTTTTTATCAATTTAACATTAGCTTAACATTGATAAAAAATTACGGATATGAAAAGTTTAAAGATGTTTCTGTTAGTAGCCATTCAAATGGTTTGCGGTTCACAATTAATGTATGCTCAACAATGGGGTGATTATATATTATATAGCACTCAAAATTCAACAACAACAACCTTACTTGACACAAATAGAACAGTTTTTAAAACATGGTCACATGCGGGTTATAAAACCGGATATTCATCTTATCTAGCTCCAGGTGGTTATTTATACAAAACCATCTCTAAGTCTGGTGTATCATTTACCGGCGGTCCAATTTGTGGTCAAATTATAAAAATGGACTGGGCTGGAAACATTGTTTGGAACTATACATATTCTACTACAGATTATTGTTCTCATCATGATTTTCACGTAATGCCAAATGGTAATGTTTTATTGATTGCTTATGAAAGGCATACTGCAGCGGAAGTAGCTGCTTTAGGTGGTTCGTTTAATGGTGAGGTTTGGTCGGAACACGTTGCTGAAATCAAACAAACAGGAGAAACAACCGGTGAAGTTGTTTGGAAATGGAGAGTTTGGGATCATATGCTCCAAACAACAGATGCTTCAAAGCCTAATTATTATGCTGCTGCTTTAGATCATCCCGAATTATTCAATATTAATTATGGTTTGAAAAAAGATTGGATTCATATGAATGGAATTGATTACAATCCAATAACAGATCAGATTGCAGTAAGCTCGCATAATTTAAATGAATGGTACATCATCGACCATAGTACAAGCACTGAAGAAGCTGCAAGTCATTCTGGTGGTTTCTCAGGTAAAGGTGGTGATATCTTGTTTCGTTGGGGAAATCCTGCAGCATATGGTGCAAGTGGTACTACAATTTTAAATGTTACTCATGATGCACATTGGATTCCTGAAGGTGTTCCTAATGCAGGTCGTTTAGTTGGATTTAACAATAAAGGTGTTTCTGCAACTAAATCAGCTGTTGACCAAATTATTTTACCTCAAAATGGATATAATTTTGATAGAACAGCAGGGCAGGCTTTTGCTCCTTCCACTTATACAGAAAGACACGCTTCAACAGGTTATACAAGCAATATGGGTAATTCACAACAATTGCCTAATGGAAATATGTTAGTTTGTTTGGCTTTATCAGGTATAGTTTATGAAATCAATTCTGCCGGAACTACCTTATGGTCTAAATCAATGGGTGGTTCAGTACCTCAATCATTTAAATATGAAAAATGTTATGTTGAAAATCAAGCTCCAACTCAACCTACAATAACCAAAGATGCTACAACATTAAATTCTTCTGCTGCTTCGGCTTACCAATGGTATAAAAATGGAGTTTTAATAGAAGGTGCCAATCAGCAAACTTATACTCCAACTGAAGAAGCCATTTACGTAGTAAGAATTAAAGATGCAGCAGCTTGTTTTAATGTTTATTCTGCTTCTTATAAATATTCAAATACATCAACCGGTCTGAATGATGATTTAAAATTAAATGAACTAAAAGTATTCCCTAATCCTTCAACCGGTATATTTAATCTGGAGTTAGATGGAATCACAGATTTTAATACAATGGTATTTTCAATGAACGGAGATTTGGTATTTGAAGGTGAAAATATCAAAGAAATTGATTTATCTTCTCTCGCTAATGGTGTTTATTTTTTACATGTTAGTTCAGAAAATAAAGTTTCCGTTACAAAAAAATTAGTCATAAGTAAATAGTATAGCCATGAAAAATTCAATCAGAATTTCAATTGTTTTTTGTTTCATTCTTTTAGGTTTGAATACACTTAGCGCTAAAAAAGTTAAACTAAGTGTTAATATGACCGGACAAACTATCAATCCAAATGGATTGCATATTTCCGGTGATTTTCAAACACTGGCAGGTTATGAGGGTGGTGACTGGAATTCGGCTACTACTGCTTTAACAGTTGATCCTAACAATCCTAAAATATTTAGTGTAATAGTTGATATACCTGCAGGAAGAAAATATGAATTCAAATTTGTTAATGGTGATTTGTTTTATGAAGTGGAATTCGTTCCTGAAGAGTCTAGAGTTGGTTATGATTTTAATGATAACAGATGGTTTTATTTAGATTCATTGGCAAACGATACCACTTTAATTGGCCCATTGATGTTCGCAGGAAATGCTCCTGAAGGAAAAAAACTAGTTAGATTAAAAGTTGACTTAAAAGGACAAAATACAATTAACTCAAAAGGAATTCATGTTGCAGGTACATTTAATAACTTTAGTTTTACATCTGCTTACATGTATAAATTTATAAACGAGATTTATGAATACCAGGCTTATGCTGATAGTGGAGCAACTATTGATTATATTTTCGTTAATGGAAATACTGAAGCAAACTCTGAGGTAATTCCTTCATCATGCGCGGTGAACGGTAAAAGACAAGTTGTTTTAACATCTGATTTGGTTTTAGATTCAATTTGTTTTTCTAATTGTGGATTTTGTGCTATGACCGGTTTAAGTAAACTTGAAAACTTGAATAATTTTACGATTTATCCAAACCCTGCTTTAGAAGAAATTACAATAAATGGTTTAGGTGATTTAAAGGAATTTCAAATTAGTATTTATGATTCAAATGGTAAACTAATGCTTGATAAAAACATCTTAAATAATCAAAGTATAAATCTGAATGGAGTTCTTTTTAGTCAAGGTATTTATGTAGTTAAAATTAGAAGCGGAAATCAGGTTTCAACAAAAAAACTAATGCTTTACTAAACTTTGAAAAGAAGTATATACATATTGTCTTTTATAATAGGATTTACCCTTTCGTTTTCGGCAAAGGCACAATCTTGGTATAACGCTGATTCAATTCAAAAAATTGAACTGTTTTTAAGCGCTCCAAATTGGGATTTTCAATTAGATACAGCCAAATTGGGTAGTGGTTCTTATTTGATGGGTTCAGTAAAACTAAATGGAATTTTGTTTGATAGTGTTGGTGTTAAATATAAAGGGAATAGTTCATTTGATTCAACCAATTTTAAAAATCCTTTTCATATAGAACTCAATACTTTTAAAGAGCAAAATCATGAAGGTTATACTGATATCAAATTGAGTAATGGTTATGGTGATCCATCATTAATCAGAGAGGTTTTATCTTATAAAATCTTAAACAATTACATGAAATCTCCAAAATCGGCTTTTGCTAAAGTTTATGTAAATGGAGTTTATATTGGATTATATTCAAGTGCCGAAAGCATCAATGAAAAGTTTTGTGAAAGGAATTTTTCTGCCTCTGAAAGCACTTTCATTAAAGGAAATCCTGCGATTACTCCTGGGCCAGCAGTGAAAAGCAATTTAAAATACTTAGGCGATGATACTACAGCCTATTACAATTATTATGAAATGAAATCATTGTCGGGCTGGACAGATTTAAAGAACTTGTGTAATACAATTACAAACAAATCGGAAAGTCTTGAGAAGGTTTTAGATATAGATAAGGTTTTATGGATGTTAGCTTACAATAGTCTGTTTGTAAATCTTGATTCTTATTCAGGAGTATTTGCTCAAAACTACTATTTATACAAAGACTTAAATGGAGTTTTTAATCCGATTGTTTGGGATGTAAATATGAATTTTGGTGCTTTCCCTTTTGCCGGTTCTCCTAATAATGGCATGGGAAGTTTATCTGTTACAAACATGCAGCAACTAAGTCCAATTTATCACTCAACACATTCTGATTGGCCTTTGATGCAAACAGTTTTATCGAATACTAAATGGAAGAAAAAATATATTGCACATCTAAGAACAATGTTGGCAGAATCAGTTGAATCAGGACTTTATAGCCAGTTGGCAGATCAATATCAATCTTTAATCAGAGAAGCAAGTGTAGCAGATAGTAATAAGTTTTTTAGCAATACTCAGTTCGATGGTGCATTAAATACAAACTATACATTTGGCTCCTACCAGGTTCCGGGAATAAAAACATTGATGGAAGCAAGAGCGGTTTATTTAAAATCAACAACTGAATTAAAAACAACAGCACCTTCAATTTCTAAAATTGAATTTAGTAATTCTTTACCAACGGTCAATTCTCTAATTGTTTTAAATGTTACGATAAGCAATGCAACTAATGTTTACTTCTCTTATAGAAATACAACTAATGATTTATTTACGGAAATAGAACTTTTTGATGATGGAAAACACAATGATGCTCAAGCTTCTGATGGAATTTTCGGACAATCATTTACAGTAAGTTCATTAAGTACACAATATTTTATTTATGCTGAAAATACCGAGGCCGGAGTTTTTTCTCCTGCAAGAGCTCAGCATGAATTTTATTATTTAGGTATTCAACCAACGGTTTTAAAAAGTTCTAAGATTTTTATCAATGAAGTATTGGCCAGTAATTCAAAATCTGATATCAATGAATATGGAATTTTTACGGATTGGATTGAACTATATAATGCCTCAAATGAAACAATTAGTTTATTTGGTTCATATTTAAGTGATGATATCAGAAATCCTTTTAAATATGCATTTCCAGCACAAGCAACTATTGAACCGGGTAAGTTTTTAATTGTTTGGGCTGATGGATTAGTAAATACTAGTAAATACAATCATGCAAATTTTACACTTTCTTCTGAAGGTGATGAGGTATTTTTAAGCAATGCAAATGGCTTATTAATGGATAGTGTAAGTTTTGGAAAACAAACTGAGGATGTTTCTTTTGGCAGATGTCCAGACGCTTCTTCTAATTTTGTTGGGATATATCCGGCCACTTTTATGGAGTTAAATAAGTTCTTTTGTGTTTCTGCTTTAGATGATCAGCTTTCAACTAGTTTGATTAAAGTTTATCCAAATCCTGCAAATGATATCTTGTATGTAGAAAATTCTGTTATGGAGAATTCTATTATCAGCTTGTGCACATTGTTTGGAAAAGAAGTCTTGAGTTTTGAATCAAATCAACTTTCTTCGGAATTAAATTTTTCCGGATTGCAGGCAGGTGTTTATTTGTTAAAAGTTTCGATACCTGGAAAGCAAACAAAAACATTTAAAATAATAAAAAATCAATAATAAAATGAATCAACTGAAGACAGTATTAATTTTCCTTTTTACAATGTCCATTCTGAGTTTTACGGCTTGCAAAAAGCCGGAAGGGGAGGGTGGAACAGGAAGAATAAAGGGTACATTATTGGCAGAACAATGGAATGCAACTTTTACTGTTAAGCAAGCTGAATTTCCTGCAATGGATGAATGGGTTTATATAATTTATGGTTCCGATGTGAGTTATGGCGACAGAATTCGCTCCAGTTATAATGGTGAATTTGAGTTTAAATACTTACGTGCAGGTAAATATAAAATCTATGTGTATTCAAAAGATAAAACTTTGCAATCTGCCTCAGGTGATGTTGCTATTGTTAAAGAATTTACTGTTACTGAAGATAATACAACCGATGCTGGAGTAATCACTATTTACAAATAAGTATCATGAGAAATTTATTAGCATTTATTTTTGTTTTTGCTGCTTTTCAAGTTTTTGCTCAAGGTAAAAAAGATATTAAAAAGTATGATATCAAAGCTGTAACAATTACAAAAACAGAAGATGGAAAATCATTAACAGAGGAAAAGTCTGTTTATGATAAAAATGGCAGGCTTATTGAATTAACAGATTATAATAAAGATGGCCAGATAAAAACCATTCATAAATATAAGTACAATAAAAGTGGTGATATAATTGAGGAAGATGAACTGGATTCATCTTTGAAATTAAAAGAAAGAAGAATCAATAAATACAATGCCTTAGGTGAAAAGGTTGAAGAAGCATTCTATGATGAAAATCTAAAACTGACTAAACGCCATGTATATACCTATGATAACAAAGGTTTGAAAGTGGAAAGAAAAACTTATGATGGAGCAGGTGTGCTTAAATCAACAAAAAAATATAGCTATACATTTTGAGTGAATTTCTGAATATATTAAACTCCTTTGAGCCCATCAGCCTTAACGAAATGGATGGTGTTAAACTGATGAATAGAACTGAAACTAAGTTTGCTTTTCATTTAACAAAACTTTCCCATGTACTTAATGAGTTGAAGTTAAATTATAGGGTTTTAGAAATTGAAGGTAAAAGAATCAGTCGTTATGAATCACTTTATTTCGATACAGAAACACTTGATTTATATACGCAGCATCACAATGGAAGGTTGAATCGTTATAAAATCAGGCAGAGAAATTATGTTGAAAGCGGAACTAGTTTCTTTGAAATAAAATTTAAGAACAACAAGGGGCGAACCTT
>JBMLOK010000450.1:23267-24788 GCA_049243005.1 Bacteroidia bacterium
TGGTAATTGCAGAACTTAAACAAGAAAGTAAAACTGATTCTCCATTTATTAATTTAATGAAAGAACTCAGAATAAGAGAAGGTTCTTTGAGCAAGTATTGTATGGGAATTGGAAATACTTACTCAGAGGCAAAGAAAAATAATTTTAAACATAGACTTAGTCAATTAAAACAATACATATATGCTAACTGATATATTACTTCAGGTTCCTGTTGATGAAACTGTTGCCAAAACAGGACTTGACGCTTTATTAAAACTTGCCGGTAAAATAGGATTAAGGCTAATTATAGATTTTGTTAGTGTTTTTGTGCTGATTAGATTCATCTATTATAGAATTTATAAAAACAATGAACTTCTGTTTACTTATTTAATTTTCAATATCGTCATATTCTTTATTTGTTATTTATTGAATAAAGTAGAGTTAAGTATGGGCGCTGCCTTTGGTTTATTTGCTGTGTTCAGTATGTTACGTTATCGAACTGAAGGTATCAGCATAAAAGATATGACCTACTTATTTTTGGTAATTGCAATGGGTTTGATTTCAGCAATTACTAAGATTAAAGATGCTGATGATGTTTATGAAAACATGTTTATTGTAGTAGTAAATTCTATCTTAATTCTCATAACCTATTTATTGGAAAGTAATTTGTTCTTTAAAAGAGAATTATCTAAGTCAATCTTGTATGAAAAAATTGATCTGGTAAAAGCTGATAGATACAATGATTTGTTAAATGATTTAAAAGAAAGAACCGGTTTGCCTATCAATAGAGCTGTTGTAACTAAAATCGATTTTCTTAAAGATGCAGCTTTTGTAAAGGTTTATTATTTTGAAGGAGAATAAAATGAGGGGTTTTGTTTTAAGTCTGATTTTTGTTTTTAGCTTCCTAGGAAGTTTACAAGCACAAGATGAACTTGTAGAAGATGCCTCAATTTGGCTTGGTTTAAATGTTGAAAAAAAGCTTTCAAGTAAAATGAGTCTTTCGTTTTCCAATCAGGCGCGTTACGATAGAAATATTACTAGGTATAGACTCGGTTATCAGGACTTGGGTTTGGATTATAAAGTTTTGAAGTTTTTGCATGTACAAGCTGATTACAAATTAATTCATCGCCAAAGACAAGATGAGTCATTTAGTATACGCCATCAATACAATTTGTCTTTTATTTTGAAAAAGGATTTTGGACCATGGTCTGTTTCTTTTAAGAATAGATGGCAATGTTTTTATAGAGATATTTACAGCAGTGAGGATGGTAAACAACCCATTTGGACTAATAGAAATAAACTAACTGTAAAATATGAGCTGAATAAACGCATTCAGTTTTATACTTCAGGTGAATTGAATTATATATTAAAACCTATACAAGACGAAGGATTAGATAGATTTAGAACATCATTGGGACTAGAATACAAACTTACTAAGAATTCAGGATTAGAGCTCTTTTATACTATGCAAAGAGAATTAGACTTGTCAAAAGAAATCAATCGCTTTCATATTTATGGATTGACTTATCAAATCAAAATTTA
>JBMLOK010000451.1:0-3039 GCA_049243005.1 Bacteroidia bacterium
GTCCATCCCCTATGTTAGGGATGGATTACCATCCATCCCTTATTTTGTGGATGGATTACCATCCATCCCTACAGTGATTTTTTCTTTAAAACTATTTTTTGTCCGTATTCTGCACTACTAATTTTCATCTCAATTTTGTTTGTTGCCGGATTACTAAAACTATAGGTAATTGGACCATCAATATCGATAAATGTTATTGAATCAGCTTTAGCATTGAAACTATAGCTAATTGTATCAGATGAATTTTCTTCAGGCTCACATTTTTCAGTTCCAAAAAATAGAATTTGTTTGTCTGATGTATATCTGGCATAGTCATCCTTCTCACAATCTTCTAATGGAATAGGGATATAAGGACCATTTCCCATACTCATAGAATTTGATTCCAATACCCAATCACCCGACATTAAAACTTTTTTTGCTTTTTCTACAGCAGTTTCTGTTGGAGTTGTTGTTGGGTTTGTTGTACTTTCTTTTTTACATGCCACCATGGTGCCTAGCATCATAGTAACTAATAAGATATTTTTTTTCATGTTTTTTCTTGGTTTGTATTGTAGATCCTCCAAACCTGATTTACCCCTATGAAAATATTTAAAATTTTTAATTGTATGGATGGACGGCTGTAGGGATGGACAGCCGTCCATCCCTACATTTTCGGATGGACAGCCGTCCATCCCTACAACCGTCCATCAAATTAATTTTTGAATAATTCCAATAAAATGGCATTTCCATCCGTTTTTTTGCTCATTATATCTAATAACATAAAAATTATAATAAAAGGGAACATTATTAATAAACAGATGGAACCAATTATTTTTAAATGAATTGCACCTGACATAATTAAAATAAGACATGTATTCAATGTTTCATGGCTTAATTTTCCCCAAAAACAATATGAATAGGATTTTTTTTCCAAAACAAAACCTGCTCTTTTTACCTTTTCAATGAGTTCAATTTCTTTATAAATTCTTTTTCTGCTATTGATACTTTCATATTGCTCAAATCGGTTAAAAACATACCTATAAATTGGCAGTAAAATCTTTCCATTTATTGGTTGATATAAAAGAAATTTTGCTCCCGGTTTTAAACTTTCATAAATATTTTTTAATCCAATTTCATCATTTTCCAGGTATTGAATTACCCCAACACTTATTCCTAAATCAGCCTGAAGACTTGCTTTGTTCTTTTCTATATCTAACAATTCTGTTTTTAGATTTGGTAGATTAAATGATTGACAAAAATTAATATTACTTGTTTTATTGTCAATTGCATAAAATATTTTTGAGGGATTTCTCCTGCAAAATGGAACGATATACTGTGCTTCGCCTGCACCAAAATCCATTATGATGGCATTAGAATCAGATTTTTCCAGTAGTTTTTTCCATACTGGAATGATATACCATTTTCTTAATTGAGTGAAGTAATTGGTAACATAAATAATCCTGATTAAATCAGGAATTTGCATCAGAATTTTTGGATATTCATAAGCAAGAATCTTATAATCTTTTTTCTGTTTCAATCTTTACAATGTTAAGTTATTTCCATCATTCCTTATTTATTGATACTCTTATTTGTTATAGCTGTTTCAAATGTTTTATTTCGCCCTATGAGTCAAATCAATGAAAACCATAATCCCTGGAAAACCTTAACTACTGATGTTAAATATGATAATCCATGGATTCAGATTCAACACAGTGATGTTATTAATCCTGCTGGAAATCCAGGTATTTATGGTGTTGTACATTTTAAAAATTTGGCTATCGGTATTATTCCTTTAGATGAAAATAACAATACATGGATAGTTGGTCAGTTTCGTTATGCTATTAATGAGTATTCATGGGAAATTCCTGAAGGTGGCGGTAAACATGGTGTCGACCCGATAGAGTCTGCTAAAAGAGAATTGCTTGAAGAATGTGGCATCATTGCAAATAGCTGGGATAGACTTATTGATATGACTCTTAGTAATTCCGCTACTGATGAAAGAGCAATTATTTATGTTGCCAGAGATTTAACTTTTACAGAATCTGAGCCGGAAGATACTGAGGAACTAGGCTTGAAAAAGATTCACTTCGATGAACTTTTTCAATTGGTAATGGATGGAAAAATCACAGATTCAATGTCGGTTGCAGCAATTCTTAAACTTAAACTAAGAATGTTGGGTCATTAAAGTGGGATTCTAATTTGTTAAAGGTATTTCTAATAGAAACAATTTATATTCAATTAAGCCAATTAAAGTTTATCAATCTCCTCTTCGGTTAATCCGGTGTATTTGATAATTTTTTCAATTGGTTCGTTCTCCGTTTTCATGAATCTTGCCATTTCAATTTTACCTTCGGTCTTCCCTTCATTTTTCCCATCATCAAAAGCAGTATCTATAACATTTTTTAAGTCTCTATAAACCTTTAAGCTATTTTCATAGCTGGCAATTTCTCTGGCTCCAAATTTTGCTATTTCTGCTTTCTCAAATGCCTTGTTAAATACCTCATCTGCAATGATTGTTGGTATTGACTGAAAATCCTCTAAATATTTAATGAAGTATAACCACTTGTCTAATCGGGTTTTAAGCTGGTTTTCATTTAAGTTGAAATTAGGCATCTCTAAATAAATGAATGTGAGTTTGTCGTAGAATATTTTGCCAAATTGATTCTTAAGTTTAATGGTATGAACAACCTCACTTTTCTCCGGTTCAGTTTCATAATCGTCAAAAGTGAAATCTAGAATTCCAATGCAATAAACAGCCTTCAGATTAAAATACCATTCTCCTTTTTCTGCTTGTTCCCGAATAGGAAATGTTGAATAGTAAACTGTTCTATCCTTAAAGTAGTTTTGCTTAGCTTTTTGCAGCTCTACAATGAATTTTTCACCTTTCTCACTTTCACAATAGATATCGTAAATGGCTTTTCTGTCTTGTTCTAATTGACCTAATTGCTCGGTATTTTTAAAACTTAAATCAACAATTTTATTTGTTTCAGGCAAAATTGCATTCAGAAAGTCAATAAGCATTGGCTTACTGGCTTCTTCTCCGAATATTTTTTTAAATCC
>JBMLOK010000451.1:3139-10143 GCA_049243005.1 Bacteroidia bacterium
CTTGAATCTGCTTCCTCTGCTTCCCATGAACCTCTTGTTATTTTAAATTCATGTTCTTTTGAATCCGATAAGCGAAGAATGATATAGTATTTTCCATTTGGCAATCTCCTAAAAGTATAATTCGGATTTTGTGCATTCCAATCGTTAAAATCTCCTGCTAAAAATATCTTATCGTCTTCTTCAGTATATTCAGGAACTTTATCTAAAATTATAAATACTTTTCTAAAAGCATCTGTTTCAAAATAAGTGTTTGTTTCAGGCTTTATTTCAACTTTGGTTTCTTTAGGCTGAGTAACAACCAATGGTTTTTGCTGAATTAAAATATCAGGTGTTTGAACAATTATATTCCCGTTTTTCTTTTCAAAATGTGCCCAGTTTTCAATTTGAATATAAATGGTGTCGGATGTCTCATTGGTATTGATAATTCGGTCTTCTTTTTCCTCAAAGTTTTTAAGTGTTTCAACCTTATCCCAACCACCTGCTGTTATTTTATATTGTTGCTCTTCTCCTTCTCTATATTGAATATTTAGATAATATTTTGAACCTACTTTTTTAAAGCTGTAAAATCTATCTAAAGGGTTCCATAAATTGAAACTTCCTGCCGCATAAATTACTTGATTTTTTGGAGTCAAAACCGGCACTTTATCTATACAGATTACCTTATTAATGGTTTTCTCCAATGGCAAATCAATCCAGTTTCTCATTTTAATGAATACTGTATCCTTTTCACCAAAAATTATTTCCCTATATCTGTTATCCTGATTGTTTTCATCAGCTTCAACAGATTCCATGGCTCCTCTATGAATTTTGAATAATAGTTGTGATGATAGTTTAGGAACAGTTAAACAATATTTACCAATAGAACTCATTTTGAACTCAAAGTTATTATCCGGACAAGCCCAATAATTTACGTTAGCTGCTATAAATAGCCGACTTCCTTTTGGCGTATTAATTGGTATTTCATCAAGTACAATTGTTACCTTACTGCAATTTAGTGGCTCTAAATCTTTCCAACCAGATATATAATTAATTATTCCATCTGTTTCTCCTAAATCATAAGTTCTATTGGCCAGTTCACCTTTACAACTATCGGTTTCTACAGTAGTCCAATCACCTCTGGTAAATTTGTATTCTACTTTTCCGAAACCCCAAGGTAAATATGTAAAATATGTTTTGCTGCTTTCATCATATTGAAGAATATAAGCTGGGTCTGCTGGATTCCAGTTGTTAAATGTTCCACAAACAAATACCGGTGAGCCTTTTGGTGTATTGAGTGGTACTGAACTTATCTCGATTTTTTTACCCTTGCATGAGCTCAATAAAAATGCCAGTAACATGAATAAGAAAGCTGTCTTACTCAAGTTTATTAGTTTAAATTTTATGATATGTTCTGTTTTAATTGGCATTATCCATCCATTTTAAAAAAGCTTCAACGCGCACTCTACTAACGAGCACTTGCTCTCCGGCTTCCGGTTTAATGTCAAGGAGTAATCTGCTATTAAAGTATTTATGTACTTTTTGAATGCATTGAATCGAAACAATCATACCTCTTGTTGCTCTAAAGAATTCTTTACTGCTTAGTTGTGAATCTAATTCATCAAGTGTATATTCAATAATGTATCTTTTGTCGTCGTGTGCTACTAAGTAAACCGTATTTCTATCAGCATAAAACCAAGCAATTTCACTGCATTGAATAGTTTTAAATTGCTCTCCGATTTTTATTAGAAACCTACTTTTTTCTTTTTTTGGTTCAATGCCTAATAGTTTTCTTAATTCTTCTCCTGAAAAGGCAGGAAGGCTAGGTTTAGGTTGAAGTTTACTTAGTTTGTTCAAAGCTTTTTCCAATAAAGCGGGTTCAACCGGTTTCATTAAATAATCTATACTATTTAATTGAAATGCCTTGATTGCATATTCGTTATATGCAGTAGTAAAGATTACTGGTTTATCAATGCTGATGGTATTAAAGATATCAAAACTCAATCCATCTGATAATTGAATATCCAGAAACAAACAGTCAAAATCTTCATTTTCTTCAAGCCATTCAATCGATTCTTTTACTGAATCAAGTTCCACCACAACTTCAATTTGCGGATTAACCTTTTTTAAAAGCCTTTTTAATTCTTGCCTTGCATGTGGTTCATCTTCTATAATAACTGCTTTCATAGGTATAATTAACTATTAAAAATTACAGGAACTTGTACTCTAAAATATTCACTTGTTTCTTCAATCAAAACTTTCTCTTTGCTCAAAGATTCAAATCTCGATTGTATCATCTGAAGGCCTAGTTTACTTGAGAATTCCAGGTTTTCTTTTAACTGTAAATTGTTTTCAATGATGATAAAATTTCCTTTGCTGAAAATCTTGATATGTAAATTTTTGGAGCGTGAAATAATATTGTGTTTGATAGCATTTTCTATTAACATCTGAAATGTTAAGGGTATGATAGATTCATTTTTATGTTCATCAGTAATATTCACTTCAAAAAATAACATGCCTTCAAATCTGATGGTAAGTAACTGACTATAATTTTCGAAAAAATTTAGTTCTTCTTCAATGCTTATCAATTCACGATTTCTGAATTCAAGAATGTTTCTATAAACCTTTGATAACATTCTTAGAAAATCTGCTGCTCTATCCTGATCTTCATAAATAAGAGAGGAAAGTGTATTTAAATTATTGAATAAAAAATGTGGGTTGATTTGATTTCTTAAAAGTTCAAGATTAAACTGAGCTTTTTCCTTTTCAAAAGTTTCCTGTTGTACCCTCGATGAATGCCACTGATTAATGAGGTATTGTCCAAAATCGTAAAGGATGTTTAGTTCCATTACAAAAGCCACAATAATGAATTGATACAATTGAAGTTTATAACTCAAAAACAGATTTTCTTCCAATATCGCATACCTGAAATAAGTTATAATTACGATAACAATTTGTACTTGTAAATTATTTATTCCGGCTTGTTGAAGTGATTGAAGTGTAAATCTTTTTATAGGATCATTTGGCCAGGGATGTTTGCTTTCGAGATTAAAAAGCGATTTTTTATTCAGGTAGAAAAGTGAAACAAAAATGAAAATGGCTGTAATATACCTAGAGATAAAATCGAGGAAAAAGAATTGGTATCCTAACAAACTCAATAGTAACTCATGGAGCAGCAAATAAAGTAGAATGCTGAGCCATAATAGTGAGCGCCTAAGAGTTTTGTTCGATTTTTCTACCAACATGTTTTTAGTTCTCTAAATCAGCAGAAGTTTTGTTTTTGAAAAATGATTTTTCTATAACTTCATTCCCTTTAGTAATTCTTATGATGAAATTTCCTTCAGGTAATGCTGAGATGTCAAATATATCGCTAATTGTGTCCTCTTCATATCTGGCAGAAAATAAAACTACTCCATCAGCACTTAGTATCTGAAATTTTACTTTTTCTACTTCTTCCTGAAACAATCCAATTTTTATTTGGTCATGGCCATCGTAGTACAATGTGCTTTCCATTGATGAAGTTTCAATTCTTTGAACTGAACTTTGGTTTTTGATAGAATTCTTATCTGTGTTATTAGCAAAAGTGTTGTTTGAAGATATCATTACACCCAGTGTAAGGATAGAAATAAGCGCAATTTTTTTCATGGTTTCCTTGTTAATCATGATTCAAAAGTCTGATTACTTATCCTTTTTAAAGAGCACTTTACTCCGAAGTTCATTTTTTACTATTCGAATTTCAACTTGGCTTATTTGTTTTTCTTTTTGGTTGATTTTTTATTGATATTACTTATTTCTACTCAGTTCATATTAATATTTAAAGTGAATTTTGCTGATTTAAAGGTAATTAACAGAAATATTATATGTATATACAACTTTTGGCTTTATTTTTGGTCTAATTAAAAACAAAACTACTTCTATGAGAAAAATTTACTTAATCGGAACTTTATTAGCATTTACTGTTATAGGAATTGGAACTTTAGAGTCAAATCCAACAGGTGCCCCAACCGGTAGAACAGGTTCTCCTGGTGATGGAGGTGCTACATGTTTAACCAGTGGTTGTCATTCAGGTGGTTCTACTGATGTTACAAATGTTATATCGAGTAATATCCCCTCAGAAGGTTATACGCCCGGTACAACTTATACAATAACAGTTTCTGTTGCAGCAAATGGTAAAAAGGGTTTTCAGGTTTCTCCCCAAAAGTTAGATGGTACCTTAGTAGGTACTTTAGCTGCAGGAACCGGTAGCCAGGTAAATGCAAGCAAATATGTAACTCATACTTCTGCCAATACAAGTAATCCTGCTGTTTGGTCATTCAGTTGGACAGCTCCTTCTTCTGGTTCTGGAGCTGTTGATTTTTATGGTGTTTTCGCTATAAATAGATCTGCTATTCAAAAACAGAAGTATACAGTATCAGAAAAAACTGCAACAGGTGTTAATGAGAATGCATATATCTCGAAGTTGAGTTTATACCCGAATCCTATAGTTAATAAGACTGTAAACTTGGGTTTTGAAATGAAAAAAGCCGGTGATTTAAAAATCAGTTTAATCGATATGACAGGTCGTGATGTTTATACTTTCGAAGAAGCTTATCATACTGCCGGAAATAAAGATTTTAATTTTAACCTTCCTGATTTAAACAGAGGTATGTATTTCGTTCAAATTAAAACCAACGATTTAAGCCTAAGCAAAAAAGTGCTTTTGAATAACTAAATACGCTTGTTTTATAATCAATAAGAATTGGACTTCCTCGAAAGGGGAGGTCCTTTTTGTTTGTAATTAAACTATGTTTATAATCTTTATATAGTATTTGAAAAACCTACCTTTTCAACCACTTAGCCGGATCCTGTAAATTGGTTTGTTTGTAAATCTCAAAATGTAAAACGGTTGATTTATCCTCTGGATTGGTAATTACTTTTCCAATCACATCTTTTGCATTTACTTTTTGTCCTTTTACCACATTTACTTCCTCTAATCTTGCATAAACACTGTAGTATTCTCCATGATTGATTAGAACTACAAAATCTAATCCCGGAATAGGAAATGTTCTTACGACTGTACCTTTAAATACTGCTTTTACACTTGAACCCGGTTTGGCTTTAATGTCAATTCCAAGGTTTTTCTTCATTACTCCTTTTAGTTCAGGATGCTCACTAGTTCCAAATCTTCCAACGATAATTCCACCATCAACTGGCCAAGGTAATTTGCCTTTGTTTCCTTCAAAATTCTTACTTAAATCTAATTCGGTTTCAGACAAATATGAATTGGTAGTTTGTTGCTTTTGCGGCTCCGCAACAGTATTGGTTTTCTTTGCCTGTGCTAATCTGCGAGCTTCTTCTGCTTTTCTTTTCTTCTCTTCTGCTTTTCTTGCTTCAGCAATTTCTTTAGTAATCAAATCTCCAATGGCCTTGTTTAATTCCCGGTCCATTTTTTCCTGTCTGGTTATTTGCGATTTGATACTATTTACCTGCTGTTGTAATTTACTTAGTAACTGACTCTCTTCTTTCTTATCAATCTCTAATTCCTTCTTCTCAGTCTCTTTTAAGCCAATTAAATTCGTTTTCTGATTTTTTATGGCAATCATTTCATTAATGGCTTCGATGATTGATTTTTGCGTGTTTAAAATCAATTTCGATTGTTGTAACCTGAAATGCCCGTATTGATTTAAGTATTTGATTCTTCTGTATGCTTCAAAAAATGATTTTGAATTAAAAACAAACATCATTTGTTCGTTTAAATTACGCTTTTTGTAAGCCGCAACTATGTTTCGAGCATAATCTTCCTTTAGTTTTTCAAGATCGTTTTGAAGATTGTACATGGCCCTTTTTTGTCCATCAATTTGTATCGATAACTCAAAGGCTTCCTGTCCAATATGGTCAATTATTTGTGTTCTGGTTTGAATTTGCTGACCTAAAACATTCAGCTGTTTAAGTGAATTGCTTTCTTCCTTTTTTGTTTGAGCTAATTTCTTCTTATTCTCTTCAATCTTTATTTGAAGTTCTTTACGTTTTGCTTCAAGTTCTTTTCGTTTCTGAGCGGTTTTCTGTCCAACACTAGAATATATTATACCAATAAGCAAAAACGCCAGTAGAACTGAGTTTTTGTGCTTAAAAACTGGAAGTTTAATAAACTTTAACTTTATATGTTTTAGGAACTGCAAATTGAGCCTCTCTTTTTTGTGAAAATGCAAAGTTGTTCAGTTCAAATTTGCATTCAACTTTTTTTTCCGACTGAATGTTAATTTCAATAGTAGAAGGAAACTTATTTTGTCCTGTTTCTGTGAAATGGTCGAAGTTTATATTCAAATCCTGTTTTTGGATGGTATCCTTTAAACTCACGCTGTGGGCTTTATAATCAGCAAAATGATAACTATTCTGTAAGGTTGATGCAAAGAATTGACTTATTTTTAGTTCAGTTCCAGTTGTATCAATTAAAGCACCCGGAAAACTTGGATTAAACGGCACATTTCCCATGAAAATATTCTGTAATTGTTCGAATTGAATGGGTGCTGATGTGAAATTTTGCATGTATTTGTAGGAGGCACTGATATAAACCTTATTTATTAAATCTAAGATTCTAATCGAATCCGGTTGTATCATAATTCTTGCAACGTTCACAAATCCCATTGCTTTTGCACTCATCCAAATGTATTTGTCTTTGGAAATCTGAATTTCCATGTCAAATCCTACGTCTTGTTTACTGTCTTTGTAGCTTACATCTGCTTTGTAATAAAGCAGGTTTTCTGAGTTTTTAGCTAATTTGGTTTTTTCTACTGTTTCAGCAATTCTTACAGCAGATTTACTAGCTAAATCTGTTGTGTTTCTGTTTGATACTTTTTTTGTTTTACAAGAAACCAGCCCTGCTAAAACGAATAGTACAAGAATACCTTTCACTAAAAACCTATTCATTATTCAATTTTTTTGTTTTTTATTTTCTTCTCTAAACTTTCAGAATTATTACCTAATTCTTTTGATTCTTTCCACTTAATTAGAGCCTCTTCTTTTTTATCAAGCATATAAAGTACATCTCC
>JBMLOK010000451.1:10243-25759 GCA_049243005.1 Bacteroidia bacterium
GGGTTGATTACCAAAGCTTCATCGTATGCTGAATCACATAGTTTGTATTTTTTAGCATAATGAGCAGCATCACCCAAAGTGCTTAATAGTTGTGCTTTTATCTCGTCCTCATCTGCAACTTCTACGCCCTTTAATGATGAGTAAATTGCATCTTCATAATCTTTTAATTGCATGGATGATAAACTTCTGAATAAATAAGCCGGAGCATAAATAGGAAACAGCTCATTTACTTTTTTACAATCGGCATTCATCAAATCAAAACGTTGCAAGATTTGATCACATTGTAAAACTTGCTCCCACGATAACAAACCACCATTGTGTTGTTCTGTGGCTGTTAAATAATTTTTTCTCGCTTCTTCAACCTTTTTTTCCTGCATCAACAAATCACCCTTTAAAATATAGGGTGTTGGGTCGTTTGAATTGGCTGCCAAAAATGTATCAACCAATTGAACACAAACCTCATGATGTTTTGGTTCATAGAAGTTTGATGGTATTGTTTGAGTAAGTATATTAAGTTTAGTTTTTATATCAACATTACTTCTAAGGCCTCTGAATAAATAAGCTAAACTTTTTGCTTTATCATTTTTAACTCTGTAATGGTCACTAATTGCAAAGCTTGCATATCCGTTATTGGGTTCTTTTTTCAGAATTGATTCATAAATATCTAAAGCCTCTTTTTCTTTGCCTGCCGACATATACAAATCAGCTAAAGCACCTCTGTATTCTTGCTTTTCAGGAAATGCGCTAATTAGTTTTTCAACCTCTTTAATTGCTTTACTTAGTTTACCTTGTTTTAAATAAATTTGTTCTTTTTGACGAATAACTATTTCGTTTATTCCAACAATCTTTTCGTATTGGTCAAAGGTTTTTAATGATGCTTTAGGATTTTCATCCATCAGTTGAATCATTGCCAATTCATACAAAACCTCTGTATTTTTAGTGATTTTGTAATGATTCTTTAAAAGGTTTTCTGCCTTTTTATAATTTCTTGTATACTTATAAATGTCTACCAATTGTCTGGTATACCATTCATTTTTGGGTTCAAGTAAAACAGCTTTTTCGTTAATGATTTCTGCTTCAGCTATTTTTTTGCCTTGTAATAAAACATTTGATAATTGAAATTGAGTATTGGCATTTTCCGAGTTGATTTGTAATGCCTTTTTAAAGTTCTCTTCTGCTTCAACAAAATTATTAATCATCTTCTCGCGCATTCCTGCGAAGAAGTATTTGTCGAACTCCATTTTTTGAACCTCTGTTAATGGCTTCTTTTGCCCAAATGCAAAAGAAGACACTAACAGAAATAATACTATTCCTGTTAAGTGCTTTCTCAATGTTTTATAAATTTAATACGAACTATTGTTCAGTGCTGAAATCTCCCATGCTTAAATCACGGGCTGTTCCTTTGTATTCAACGCTGCTTCCTATCATAGAATTGTCTATAACAGCATTGCTAATTTTTGTTGATTTTTGAATGATACTGTTTGAAATAACAGATTTTTCAATGCTGCTTCCATCGCCAATACTCACATTTGGACCAACAATCGCATTTTTAATACTTACATTTTTGCCGATATAACATGGCGGAATAATGACAGAATTTTCTTGTTTCAAAGAATCATCAATCATTTTTTCTCCTGCATCCTGCATAAATGCCAATATTCTTGAATTGGTGTAAACAGTTGCATTTTTATTACCACAATCTAACCACTCAGTTACCTGACCCGGAACAAATTTTGTTCCTTTGGTTTTCATGTTTTCTAATCCATTAGTTAATTGATATTCACCTTTTTCTTTGATATCATTATCTAATAAATATTGCAATTCACTTCTTAAATATGCTCCGTCTTTGAAATAATAAATTCCAATGATGGCTAAATCTGAAACAAATTGCTCAGGCTTTTCTACAAAATCTGTAATTGTGTTGTTTGCATCAACTTTTACTACGCCAAACGGACGAGGATCTTCAACTTTTTGTACCCAGATAATTCCATCTTGCTCTCTGTCTAAAGTAAAATCTGCTTTGAATAAAGTATCAGCAAATACAACCAATACATTTCCATCTAAACTTTCTTTGGCACACATAATGGCATGTGCAGTTCCTAATGGTTCATGTTGGTAATAAATACTTCCTTTAGCTCCTAATTTACCTGCAACTTCTACAAGTTGTTTTTCTACTTCTGCTCCAAATGTTGGACCAATAATGTAAGCAACTTCTTCAATTTGTGTTCCGCATACATGAGCCAAATCTTCAATTATCTTTTGAACAATTGGTTTTCCTGCAACAGGAATAAGTGGTTTTGGTACAGTTAGGGTATGTGGTCTCATACGTTTGCCCATTCCGGCCATAGGTACAATAATTCTCATAGTATTATTTTTTATCTTTTGAATTGTGTCGGAAAATTAGTCTTTTCAGTTGATTCTTCAAGTGATTTTAAATGAACTTTACATTAATGGCTATTTTCCGGTACTTCCATATCCTCCTTCACCTCGGTTGGTTTCCGATAATTCAGAAGAAATTTGCCATTTTATTTGTTCGTGTTTTGAAATAACCATTTGAGCAATTCTTTCGCCATCTTTTACCTCAAATGCTTCATTACCATGGTTTATAAGCAATACTTTTAGTTCTCCTCTGTAATCTGCATCAATGGTTCCCGGACTATTTAAAACAGTAATTCCATGTTTAAATGCCAATCCGCTTCTTGGTCTGATTTGAGCTTCATAACCAATAGGAAGTTCAATTTTTAAACCTGTGGAAATTAGTTTTCTATCTCCCGGAGCTAGAATTACCGATTCTTCCAAGTTTGCTTGTAAATCCAATCCTGCTGCATGTTCTGTTTGATAAGCAGGAAGTGAATGTTTCGATTCATTTATAATTTTTACTTCTAACATTTAACGTAGATTTTGAATAGTTTTTTTCTCATTATAAAAGCCAATTAATCCAAAAAGTAAGAGAAATGAAATTCCAATTGAATAATATAAAACTTCAGATTCCACTCTACTTTGTAATTGAATTCCTGCGAAATATATGATGAGTGATATAATTGAATATTTGAAAAATTTCGGTATATCGTAGGGGATTGGATAGTATTTCTGACCCATTTTATAGCCAATAATCATCATGCTTAGATAACAGATTAATGTTGCAATTGCAGAGCCTAAATAACCTAAAATCGGTATAAGAATAACATTCATTACAATTGTTATGATTGCTCCTATTACTGAAATATTGGCTCCTTTTCCTGTTTGGTCAGTTATTTTATACCAAATGCTGATATTGTAATACATCCCTAAAAATATATTGGCCCAAAGTAAAATAGGTACAATATGAATTCCTTCTCTAAAATCCTCTCCTATAAATGAATCAAACAAGCGAATGTTTAATGTTACCATGAGGAATATTCCTAAACAAACCAATATAAAAATATTCATTACATCGGCATAAACTGTTCTTTTATCAGAGTTTTTTGAATGTGAAAAGAAAAATGGTTCAGCTGAATATTTAAATGCTTGAATAAACAAAGTAATAATGATTGATAATTTGTAATTGGCTGAATAGATACCATTCATTCTTAAGGCCAAATCTTTGTCGGGAATAAGATGGATGAGTAAAATTCTGTCAATTGTTTCATTAATCATCCCTGCAAAACCCACCAACATCATTGGTAATGCGTACGCTAGCATTTCTTTATAAAGTCCTTTTTCTGAGCTCAAACTTATTTCTCTCATTTGCGGAATCAATAATAGAAATGATAACAAACTAGAAGCAAGATTTGCAAAAAAGATTACTCCAATATCTAGTGGATTTTCATAAAAGGGTAACAATGTTCCATGATTTTCATACCAATAAGGGCATAATAAAAGAAAATATAAATTGAGTAGAATATTAATTGCAATTCCAGCATTTTTTATGATTGCAAATCGTAGTGCTTTGTTTTGTCTTCTTAGAAGGGCGAATGGTATTGAACTAATTGCATCCAAAGCAATTATCGCAGCCACAAGTTGAATGTAAAGGGCTTTTGCTCCCATTTCAGTGATATCAGATATCTGCTCTGCAAAAAGAAAAACTAAACTTGCAAAGAGAATACTTAATATTCCTACCGATTTTAGAGAGGTTGAATAAACAGCGTTTTCGTGGTTTCTTTTTTCTGCAAACCTAAAAAATGCTGTTTCCATGCCATGCGTTAATAGCACGTTTAAAAAGGTTATGTAAGCAAATAAACCGGATATAATACCAAATTGTGCCTGATTAAATACCCTTGTTTGTATGGGTACAAGCAAATAATTTATAAATCTGCCAACTATTGTGCTTAGTCCGTAAATTGCAGTTTGACCAGCCAGTTTTTTAATAACACTCAATGTTTTTTTCTTGCAATAAACGAAAAATTTTGCTGTCAAATATTCGTTCCTTATAAACATTGAATCTTTCGAGCTATTTTCGTTTTTTTATGATGCACAGATTTATCAAATTTATTTTCGTTTTTGTTTCTTTATTCTGCTCTAGTTTTGCAGCATTTGCTCAAAAAGCAGATGAACAACTGGCAGGACAATATTTTGCGAATGCTGAATACAGAAAAGCTGCTGATATTTATGAGAAATTGCTCAATAAAAACACTTCTTCTGTTTATTTTTATGATAATCTTTTAAGTTGTTATATCAGTTTAAAAGATGAAGATGCTGCTGTAAAATTAACTAAAAAGCAAAGCAAACGATTTGAATCTAACTATGCTTACAAGGTTGATTTAGCTTATGTTTACAAGGTTTTTGGTAAACAACAAAAGGCAGAAGATTATCAAAAGGAACTAATTAAAAATGTACCACTTTCACCGGTTGGAATTCTTGATTTATCATTGGGTTTTCAAAAACGTAATGAAAAGTTATTGGCAGTTGAAGCTCTGTTAAGGGGACGTGAAGTTCTCAAAACGGCTTTGTTATTTTCAACTGAATTGGGTGGTTTATACGCAGATTTAGGTAAAACAAAGGAAACTGTTGAGGAATACCTAAATGTACTTTTAATTGATGATACTCAGGATGAGGAAATTCAAGGCTTATTGCAAAACTACCTTAAATCGGCTGCAGATTATGAAATCTGTAAAATAGCCCTGATTAAAAGAAATAAGCTTTATTCTGATAAGGAAGTTTTTCAGGAAATGCTGATTTGGCTTTATGTACAAAAAAATGATTATCAATCTGCTATTCCTTTTGTAAAGAATTTGGATAAACGAAATAGGGAAGAAGGCAGGAGGTTAATGGATTTAGGTTATGTTGCAATGGCCAATAAAAGATATGATGCTGCAATCTCTGTTTTCAAGCAGGTTGAATTATTGGGTAATGATAAACCTTATTTTCATTTGGCTAAACAAACCGGACTCGAATCACGAGCAAAGAAATTACTGTCTGGTGGTTTTAAACAAGAAGATTTATTAATTCTTGAATCTGAGTATAAGGCTATTTTATTGAATACCGGTAGGAGTGAGATGAGTGCTAATACAATCAGAGATTTAGCGCAGTTACAGGCTTATTATTTGAATGATATTAAATCAGCTATTGGAAATTATCAGGAGATACTAACAATGGGTCGTTTAGATAGAAGATTTCTGGCTAATTGTAAGATGGAATTGGGCGATATTTATATCATTAATGGTGAAGTTTGGGAAGCTCTTTTGTTATATGGACAAGTAGATAAAGATTTTTTGGAAGATCCCTTGGGTCAAGAAGCAAAGTATAGAAATGCGAGATTGAGTTATTTATTGGGTGAATTTGAGTGGGCTAAGGCTCAGTTAGATGTACTTAAAACAGCTACAACTCAACTAATAGCAAATAATGCGATGGAATTATCATTGCTTATACAAGAAAATACAATTGATAGTAATGATGTTCCACTTCAGCTTTTTAGTAAAGCTGATTTATTGCTTTTACAAAATCAATATGCTAAAGCAAAATCCATTTTAGATAGTATCAATACTGTCTATCCAAAACATGCGCTTAGTGATGATATTTTAATGAAATACGCTGAAATTGCCTCAAAAGAAAGAAAGTATTTAGAGGCAAGTGTTTTCTATGAGAAGTTGATAAAGGAATATGGTGCTGATATTTTAGCTGATAACGCTGTTTGGCAATTGGCAAATTTGTATGAGTTTAGGTTGGGTGATAAAGAAAAAGCCAAACTAATGTATGAGAAGTTATTGTTGGAATATGGAGGTAGTTTCTTTGTTCCTGATGCACGAAATCGTTTCAGGGTTTTAAGGGGTGATATGTTAAATGTAGAATCTGATAATTAAAAATATGATTATTTATAATGTAACTGTGAATGTTGAAGAAAGCATTCATTTAGATTGGCTTAACTGGATGATAACTGTTCATATTCCTGAAGTTATGGCTACCGGTATGTTTGTTAAACATAAAATGTTAAAGCTTATATCCAAGCAGGAAGATGAGTTGGGTGAAACATATGCAATTCAGTATTATGCTGAAAATATTGATAAATATTTTGAGTATCAAAATGTTTATGCACCGGAATTGAGGCAGAAAACACTTGAATTATACGGTGAAAAAGTGTTGGCATTTCGTACACTTATGGAAGAAATGTAATCGCAGTTCGTATAAATATACCGCCATTCGAATAGTTTTTTGGCAATTTGGCACTCATTTTTACCGCCAATTAAATAAAAAAAGCAGCCGTTTAAACATAAACGGCTGCTTTTTTTAATTTTAAATCCCTATAAATCAGCAATATAAAAATTAACCGCCATTCACATAGAAAAAACAGCAAATAGAATAAGTATATTTGATTCAACAAAATGGTCAAACAAATTAATTGCTGTAATATGAGAACAATTTCTACTTTATCTACTGAAAGAGTTTTAGACAACTCATCTGTGTCTTTAAAAACACGTATTGGTCTTCATGTTTCAAAAGGTGGTAAAGAAATCATGGATTTTGCCAAATATCTTTACTTAGTTTCAGTAATGGTATTATTACTATGTGCAGTTATTGAATTGAAGCATATTTTTCAAGTTGACATTTTTCCCGGTATAGATACTCCTTTTGATAATGCATATTATGCAGGCAAGGAACAAATGGGTGGTCAAGTTTTATAATCTTTAATTATTAATCGAAATGCAAACCTTAGTAGCCTATTTATTAGAATTGAGTTTTACACTCCTTGTGCTTAGTCTTGGTTTCTTATTGCTAAAAACCAGATTTAATGCCAACTTATCTATCAACACTCCTTCTAACCAATCATTGGAGGATTTAAATAAAAATGCTTTTGCTTTGGTTTTTATGGGGCCAATTTCTGAAAAGGAATTATTTGCCAGAATCCAGGAATCAAATCATTTAATTGCTAAAGGAGCTGAACTTTTCTTTTTTATTGAACAACCTTTTGTTTTTAAAAATCAAATTGAAGGTGTTCATATAATTTTACCAGGAGAGCATTATCAAAAAGCACAAAATTTATTGTCATTATGTGCACGTCATGCTACAAAAAAACCTGAATTTTTGGTGCTGTTAAATCCAAAACTCAGCTTTACAGAACAATTATGGCTTGCTGTTGAAGAACATTTAAATGCAGGGTATGATTTCTTTGAACTTCAGGCTGTTAATCCATTTTTGATGGATGAATTTGAAACTGAGAAAAAGGAAAAATTCAGTAATTTTATCCATTTATTTTATTCAAAATTTATAAAAAACACAGATTCTTTAGCTCATCATACAATTGTAATAAATAGTAATCTCTATGACCAAATTCCTGGTAAGGCTTTAAATCACTTAAATACAAAATTTCTTCCCTCAGAAGAATTGGTTTTTGATGCAAGTTCAATGAACCAGAATTCTGAAGACCTTCATATTGATTTGGAAAGGTATTTCAAACCAAATTTTAAATTAGCTTATGGTCAGTTTTTGATTCAGCTTAATTGGTCAATTTTTCTAAGTTCACTAACTCATACAATTCTTTCAAAATTCTCTAATGTTTTGTTTAGAAGCATGAGCATTGCTGTTCTGATTTTTGCTTTGAGTTTAACTTATGTTGACCAATTGTTTTTTGCCAAACCTACTGTTTTTTACTATTTAACCTGGACTTCAATTTTTGCTTATAGCTTTATTTTATTGGCAAATGGATTTAAAAAGGGAAGCAGAACTGTTGTAGCAAGTTTTCCTTTTAAAAGAGTTGTAAAAACTAGCGCATTTAATTAAAGGTATGATGAAAATTAGAAGTTTAGCTATTATGACAAATCTAGAAAGATCAAATTTTAAAGCATTATTGGCTTTTAATGGAGGCGTTCTACCTGCTGAAAAACGTAGGTTTTATGGAATTTTATTGATTATTGGAGTATTACTCTGTATTGCAGTGATAGAAATCAAACACATTTACGTAATTGACTTATACCCTCAATACGATTTTAAAATTGATAATGCTTATTTCCTTTTAAAGGAAAAATTGGGTTTATAAAATTGCCAAACAAGTAAGAAATTTAGGCTTAGATTTCTTTCCTCATTCTGGCTACAGGGATATTCATCTGCTCGCGGTACTTGGCTACGGTCCTGCGAGCAATGTTATATCCCTTTTCTTTTAATATTTCCATGAGTTTTTCATCCGGCAAAGGTTTTGATTTATCTTCTGCTTCAATAGCATCTTTTAATATCTTCTTTACTTCTCTGCTACTAACTTCTTCTCCTTCATCAGTTGTAATTCCTTCACTAAAGAAAAATTTCAATGGAATTACACCAAAATCAGTTTGAACATATTTACTGTTTGCAACACGACTAATTGTAGAAATATCAAGATTTGTTGCTTCAGCTATATCCTTAAGAATCATTGGCTTTAGCTTAGTTTCATCGCCTTCTTCAAAAAAACCATGCTGGTATTTTAAAATAGCATTCATTGTCATCAACAAAGTATTATGCCTTTGTCTGATGCTATCAATAAACCATTTGGCACTATCGAGTTTCTGTTTGATAAATTGAACTGTTTCCTTTTGTTCTCTGCTAGGATTTTTAGCCTCATCAAACCCCTTTAAGGTTTCTAGGTAAGATTTACTAATCCTTAAGTCAGGAGCATTTCTTGAATTTAATTGAATATGGTATTTACCATCTTCTTCCAAAAGAATAAAATCTGGAGTAATATACTGAGTTGCACTGTTATCAATTGCTTCTCCCGGTTTGGGATTTAGCTTGGTTATCAGTGTAATTGTATCTTTTAATTCAGCATCAGTAATTTTTAATTGTTTAGTTAGTTTTTCGTAGTGCTTTTTAATAAAATCATCGAAAAAATCTTCTAAAATTCTAATGGCTAAAACTACCGATTTAATACTTTGATTCTTCCTTTTTAATTGAAGTAAAAGGCATTCCTGAAGACTTGTTGCACCAATCCCGGCCGGATCTAAATGCTGGATTTTATGAAGAATTTTCTTCATGTCTTCCAGATTGCAATCAACGTTCATTGAAAATGCCAGGTCGTTTATAATTGCTTCTAATGGTCTTCTTAAATAACCATCATCATCCAGAGTTCCTATAATTTGAGTACCAATAGCTAGTTCCTTTTCATTTTCTGCTATGGCATTAAATTGGTCTTGTAATTCTTCATGAAACGAATGTGAATCTGTTAAAGGTCTTTCTTTCTTTTCTTCATCACCTTCATCACTCAAATGAAAGCCTTCCGGATCATATTCGTCGTTTACATAATCTTTTACATCAAAAGATTCATCAGCTAAAAAATCATCTACAGATAAATCCTCAGGAGTAGTATCTTCTGCAGTGCTCTCTGTTTCAGCCTCAGTTTTTGCCTCAGCAGGAGCAGCATCTTCATCAGTAGCTTTCAGTAAAGCAGGATTTTCAATCAGTTCCTGATCAATTCGTTGTAAAATGTCAACAGTATTCAACTGCAGCAGTTTTATGAATTGTATCTGCTGAGGAGAAAGCTTTTGTAATTGACTCTGTTGTAATCCTTGTTTTAGCATGCTTGGTATTGCGAAAATAGCTAATTATTTATTGCTATTTCTACATGCTAAGCAAAAATTGTTCCAATAAAATTAATTTTCTACTAAAGACTGGGTCAACAAAGTTTCAGAACTATGCTCATTGGGGTCTGTAAACCTGTAGCCTATTCCTCTTGCCGACTGAATATATGAAGGAAGTTTTGGGTCCTTTTCAAAGTATTTTCTAAGCGCCAAAACGAAATTATCAATTGTTCTTGTATTTGGAATAACAGTATAATCCCAAACTACTTTTAATATATGTTCTCTGCTTACTACTTGATTTTTATTTTCAATTAATAAACGCATCAACATCAACTCTTTTTTGGTTAATTCAAAATTTCCCTGAATACCTTTTGCTTCATGGCTTTCAAAGTTTATCCAATTATCACCAAAGGTGAAGATTTTGGGGATTTTATTTTCGTTGGTCGATTTAATTTGCTTACTCTTTTGTAGTAATTTTTGAACTCTAATGATTAATTCTTCTAGTTCAAATGGCTTGGTTAGATAATCATCAGCACCTTTCTTAAGTCCATTAATTCTATCTTCTGCAGTGTTTTTTGCTGAAAGAAATAAAACAGGTATATGATTGTCGTACAACCTAATGTTTTCGCAAACCATTAACCCATCCATTTCCGGTAACATAATGTCAAGAATAACTAAGTCAAACTTCTGGTCTCTAAAAGTTTTAACTGCGTCAGTTCCTGTGCCACATACATGTACAAAATACCCTTCAAGTTCTAAGTTTAACTTGAGCGCGTGTTGAAGATTTAATTCATCTTCTACCAGTAAAATCCTATCCCCCATGGTTCTTTAATCTTATTTCAAAAATACATCCATTTGGCTCTCTATTTTCAACGAATACTTCCGCTTTTTGAAGATGTGCCAAATTTTTAACTATATATAACCCTAAACCAGTTCCTTTTGTTTTACGAGTATTTTCATCCCCTGTTCTGAAGAAGCGATTAAATAGTTCTTTTTTGTCTTTATCCGCTATTCCCGGACCTTCATCTGCTACTTTTAAACTTGTATAGGTTTTATTCGTTTCTAAACTTACAAAAATCTGACTATTTGCTGGTGTATATTTTAATGCGTTTGAAAGAAGATTTGTAATAATTATATCCATTGAACTTGGATCTGCCATCACATAAACTTGTTCCTCAATTTTCATTGAAATTCTTTCACTGATGTTTCTAGGTGCAGAAAAATGTCTTACAGTTTCCTCCAATAAGTCACTCAGATTAATTTCTCTAATATCTAGATTGAAATGAGTACTTTCTATTCGTGCAGATAACAATAGGTTTTCTACCAATAAATTCAGTCGCTCACTGTCTTCAAGTGAATTTCTAACAATGGTTTGAATTTGGTCTGAATCTAATTTCCTTTTTTGAATAGTTTCTAAGTATAACTTAATAGAAGTTAATGGAGTTTTTAGTTCATGTGTAACAGATAACAAAAAGTTCCTCTGATTTCTCTTTAAATTTAAATCTTGTTGAAAGCTTAAATATATTCTGTACATCCCCCAAAATATGAGTGCCATCATAACACTTCCCTCAAGAATATACATCCAGAATTTTCGTCTGTATTCTGATTCAAGCCTTAAATATGTTTCAAGTTTTGGACGAATCATGTAGTTAGAAATGGGTTCTCCATTGGGTATAAAAATCACTTCTAACTTAGGATTGTTTGCATAAAAATACCGCTTCAATCCTGTGCTGTCTTCAAATAATTCCTGTTGTTTTGCTTGTTCTAAATCAATACTCGCTTTGTAACATTCAAGCTCAACCTGATTGATTTGTAATTCATGAATTTTTTTTGCTGAACGATAATGTGCAAACGTCCACCATGAAAATGCAGAAACTATGTAAATAGAAAGTATTGTGTAAATTAATCGGGCCCTGTTCACGTCAAATTAGATTTTATAAATCCCAAACTGTGTGTTTGTCTTGACGAATATACTTTTTTACATTTATCCAAAATGCAATAATTAGGTAAATTATAACTGGAGAGCCCATTGTGATAAATGAAGTGTAAATAAAATACAAACGTATTCTGCTGCTTGAAATACCTAGCTTTTTTCCAAGGTATGAACAAACACCATAAACATTCTTTTCAACTGTATATTTTATTTTTTCCATCTTAACTAAGGTACCTAAACGAATAGCTGTTCTAATTGTTTTAGGTTTTATGATTTTTAATCATATAATTTCCGAGGGCACAATTTAAGCATTTTCTTTGATTACAATAGCAAGTATTTAATTCAATCATTCCTTGCGATTCTAATGCAGATTGAGCGATTAATCCTTTTGATTTCCAAAAATCGGTTATTGCATTTTTTTCTGGTTCAGCAATCATCCAAAAATTTAATGCCAATGACTTCAATCTTTCATTGTCTTTTTCTATTCCAAATGCAAAAATTAGTGGTGCTATTACATTAACCATCAAGCGATTTCTTATTCCGTCTCCTGCATAAATTGCAGGTAAAATTTTCTTTCCATTGGTCAAAATTGGTTTTATTTCAGTCTTATTTTCAAGGTATTTATTCAATAAGAGTTTGCTATTTTCTAAACTTGTTGTTTTAATAAATGTATCAAAACCATTTTCATGAGCATTATAAAACAAGCAAAATTGAAATAGCCTGTTACTTGGAAAATTGGCTGGTCTGGTTTTTGAAAACTTCCAGATACCTTCTGTCATGCTGCTCAAATTATGTTTACGCCTTAAAAATGCCCATGTTTTATTAATTTCATAATTCATTTTATCCTGAATATTTTCTTCTAAAAATCCTGCTTTACCCAGTAATAATGCCAGTAGATTGAATTTTTGGTCCTTATATTTTAAAATCAAACCATAATCTAAATCATGAATTAATATTTCTGCACCTGCTGAATTTATGCTACCCAAAAACGACCTTAAACTTTCGGCATAATATACTTCCTCCCAGTTGTTTTTACATTCATTCAGTCGTGTTTTTATTCTATAATATTTTGTTTCAAGTCTTTGTACAGCAAGCCTTTCAAGCCATTGTAAACTTATAGTTTCATCTGGAAGAGTGAGTATTTTCTCACAAGGAATTTTACTCTTACTTTTCAATAATTCATAATAAATTGAAAGGATATTTTCCGGAATTAATTTTCCAATTTCTAATGTGGGAATATTTGAACCAGCTTTGTTTTCAATTATTCTATCATCTTCAACTACTACATGAAGTATCACATTATTATAGGCAGCGTCATTTTGATGTTTATGCCTGTTCCAATCACTACTTTTTATATGAAATTCAATGTGACCGGCTAATTTTATACTTCCAATTTTTATCATGGCATGTAAAAAATCAGGTCCTGAATTTAAGTTGCGGTAGCCTTGGTTAATTATTTCAATTGGTTCATTTTCAGTTGTATAAAGTACATTTGTTTCTAATATGCGACTATTCCACATATAGTATAATAACTCTTCGTTCATGTAATTTTTTTGTTTCTTTAAAATTAAATTTTCAAAAACTAGCCTTTGAAAATAAAAACCTTAAATCTTTCAAGTATTTTGCAGGAAATTCTTAGTTTGACTAAGGCTGTCCTTAAAATTTTTGAAATGAAAAAATTATTTACGCTTCTTTTAAGTTTGCTAAGCATTGCAATGAATGCCCAAACAACTTTACCAACCAGCTGGAATTTCAGTAATCCCGGTATTTCAACTCCACCTGCTGGCTGGACAATGAATTTAGGAACAAACGGGAATTTAACTTATGCATTCGGAATTGGAGATAACCTATCTGCAAGATTGGATGCAACTGCTGAAAATTTCGTCATCAATTTTTCTGATAAACCAGGGTCATTGAGTTATTATTTAAGTCCTCAAAATGCAGGAAATGCTTGGGGTGGTCAGTTTGATATACAAGAAAGTGCAAATGGTAGTTCATGGACTACTATTAGGTCTATAACCAGTAAATCATCAACTACAACAAGTTTTACTGGAGGAAAGTATACTGATGTTTTACAAGCTTCAACAAGATTTGTAAGATTTTATTATACTTCAAAACTTCCTGGTGGAAGCGCGACAGCTCCCGGAGGAAATATGGCTGTAGATAGCGTATTAATTAGAAAAGGATTAGCATCTGAAGCAACTATCAATGTAAAAAGAGGAACAGTTTCAATTGTTAGTAATGCTACGTCAGTTATAGGAAAATCCTCATCAAGCTCTTTCTTTATTGAGAACAATGGTTCTACAGATACCTTAAAAATAGATAGCATCAGATTTGTTGGTGATGCTATGGCCGACTTTAGTATCAATGATACAATTAGTTTTGTTGCTCCTTCATCATCTAAACCATTCACCTTAAATTTTTCAACAGTACAAGCTGGAACACGATTGGCAAACCTTGAGATATATTCTAATGATGCTTTAAAAAATCCGTTTATAGTTAAACTATATGCTATTGGCGGTAATTATGCTTCGGAGCCAACTTCATTGGCATCAAATATTCAGTTTTCTGATATCAAATCATTTGCTTATAAAATGAATTTCCAGGCTGCGAGTCCAGCTCCAGAACGTTATTTGGTTTTAAAAAGAAAAGATTCTGCAATAACAGATGCACCTGTAGATGGAATTACTTATCAAAAGGGTGATTATATTGGAAGTGCTCAGGTAGCTTTCATTTCTGATTCCCCTAATGTTTATTCACCAAATTATGTAATAGCAAATACAAAATATTACTATGCTATTTATAGTTTAAATGGACCTTCGGGATTTGAAAACTATACACCAAATGCTACTACAGCAAATGTAGTTTCTGGGAATAATTCTCCGGGTAATTATTATAATACCTTGAACCCAAATCAAAGTAATTTCGTTACCTCATTATCTCAAAAAATCAATCCTCATGATACTGTTTTTTATAGTCAGTATATTTCTAAAGTTGTTGATTATTGGTTGGCAAGAGATACATCAGCCGGAAAAGAAGTAGTTAATTGTGTTTATTCCGGGGCACCTTTTATATACAACGATCCATTTCTTTGGGCAGCGGGTTCAAATGGAGCAACATTAACAAGAGAACATACTTTCCCTCAAAGTTGGATGCCAAGTAATGGAGGAAGACCAGATTGGCCTTATGCTCCAGGAACTACAAAGGAATTACCTGAGTACAACGATTTACATCATTTATATCCAACTCATCAGGTAAATGCGAATGTTAGAAGATCTAATCATCCTTATGGAAATGTTAAAAATGCTACTTACACTGCACCAACAGGTTTAGGAAAAGTAGGAACAGATAGTCTAGGAAAAACTGTTTATGAGCCAAAACCTGATCAAAGAGGTGATGCCGCAAGAGCCTTAATGTATATGTCGGTTTGTTACCATGGAGTTGGCGGACAAAATTGGAGTTTACCATCTACACAAGATCAAAATGTATTAAAACAATGGAATGAAATAGATCCACCTGATAATTTTGAGATTGCCCGAAACGAAATGATTTTTTCTTTACAAGGAAATAGAAATCCATTTGTAGATAATCCTAATTGGGTTAATTCTATCAACTTTTCTAATATGA
>JBMLOK010000452.1:0-11183 GCA_049243005.1 Bacteroidia bacterium
GAAAGAGCTGCTAAAGCATATCAATCTGCTGGCATCGAACCTCAAATTATGAACATCAGAGGTGGAACAGATGGTTCAAGATTATCTTTTATGGGATTACCTTGTCCGAATATTTTCACTGGCGAAATGGGCATCCACAGCAAACAAGAATACGTAAGTGTTCAGGATATGGAAAAAGCAGTGGAGATTTGTTGTTTTATTGCCGCTGTTTAAATGCTGCTGGCAGCTGGCTACTAGCTTCTGGCCTTAGATTCTACTAATTGTAAATATGCTTTTCAAAAGAAAGATTAAGTCGATTTTGGCTTTCTAAATTGATAAGTTTCTATTAAAAAGTAAATGATTATTGACTCTAATTTTAGGCTTGCTAGAAAAGATAAAGAGTCAATGTTTTTTGCTTCTAACTGCAATTTCATATTATAAACTCACAAGAAACAAGTTATTCCCTTTAACAACTTGTTTCTTGTGAGTAAAATTTTTGATATAACGAATTTTGCCAGATGCAAGAAGCAAGAAGCCAGAAGCCTACTACTTCAAATACGCCACAAACATCCAAACCAATTTTTCCTGCTCTCTGATATAATCACTCATGAGGGCATTCGTGGCTTCATCATTGGCATCAGCAGCTAATTGAAGAATTTCTCTTTGGATACGAATTATGACTTCAAAGCCTTCCAACAAATTACGAACTGCTTCTTTTCCATTGCTCATGTTTTTGATTTCAGGAATTTCAGAATGCACTAAGTATTCAGAGAAACTATGAATTGGAACTCCGCCTAAAGTGAGAATTCTTTCTGCTACCTCATCAATTTTGAGAATGGTATTGTTATAAATTTCTTCAAATTTCAAATGTAATTCAAAGAATTTTTCACCTGTTATATTCCAATGAAAACCTCTAGTATTCATGTAAAATACCTGGTAGTTCGACAATAACATATTGAGCTTAGAACTTAGTAATTCTGCTTGTTCAGGAGAAATTCCAATATAATTTTTCATAGTTTAATTTTGGTTTGATTAAAATTGAATAGCAGTAAATGATCTTACAATTGCAGTAAGTTTAATGGCATCAAATATTCTGTTTTCTGATGTTCCGAGTTTTAACAATGAAGCTTCATGAGCATTCACACACAATTCACAACCATTGAGCGCGGATACGGCAAGACTCATTAATTCAAAGAATTCTTTTCCAAAAACCGGACTCATCATGATGCTCATTTTAATGCCTGCAGGTGAATTCTGGTAAACATCTTTTTTTGTAAAATGTCTGAATCGATACAATACATTATTGGCATTCAATAAACTTACACAAGCATAGGTTTCTGCAATTTCAGCTTCTGTTGAGCCTTCATTCATAGCTAATTTAGTGAAGGATTCAATAGCTAATTTGTTCTTTTCATTGATGGCAACTGATAGGGCTAACAAATAAGATTCTTTTTTGGATAATGTTTGGTATTGTAAAGCATTACCTAAATTGATTTTCAAATCCCTTAAATACTTGTTTTCAGTATTAACAACAGTTTCTAATCCTTTAGAAACCATTTCCTGTCCTGCAATTTGCAACATTGCTTGCAGGGTTTCTTTCATTACTAATGTTTCCATTATGCGTTTATTGTTTCTTCGCCTTTTACCCAATTACAAGGACATAATTCATCAGTTTGTAAAGCATCTAATACACGTAAAACTTCGTTTACATTACGTCCTACACTTAAATCATTAACCGATACCCAACGAATAATTCCTTGTGGGTCTACAATAAATGTTGCACGGTAAGCAACTTTTTCATCAGCAGATAAAATTCCCAATTCTTCAGCCAATGATTTTGAAGTATCAGCAATCATTGGAAAACGTAAGTCCTTTAAATCATTGTGGTTGTTTCTCCAAGCAGCATGCACAAATTCAGAATCTGTTGAAGCACCGTATAAAATAGCATCACGGTCGCTGAAGTCTAAATAATGTTTGTTGAACTCTGCTATTTCGGTTGGACAAACAAAAGTGAAATCCTTTGGCCACCAAAACATCACCATCCATTTACCTGAATCCTTGTGCTCGTTTGAGGAGATGTCGGCAAACTCTTTACCTTTTTCAATTGATACTACTGATTTTTTGTTGAACTCAGGAAACGCATTCCCGATTGATAAAATTCTATTTTGCATTTGTTTGTTATTAATTTCAGGAGCAAAACTCCATGAATTTAATTGTTCAATCAAACTGATATTTTCTATCTTTGCATAGATAAAATCTATGAGATGAATTTACAACAATTAGAATATATAGTAGCAATCGATCAACATCGTCATTTTGCTAAAGCAGCAGAATCTTGTTTTGTAACTCAAGCAACATTGAGTATGATGGTTAAAAAGCTTGAAGAAGAATTGGGTCTTTTATTATTCGACAGAAGTAAACAACCTGTTTGTCCAACTGATGCCGGAAAAGAAATTATACAACAAGCACGCATAGTTTTAAGAGAATCTTCAGCCATTAAAGAAATAAGTAATGGAATTAAAAAGGAAGTAAAAGGTGAATTACGTATGGGAATCATTCCAACACTTGCACCCTATTTGCTTCCATTATTCCTGAATAATTTCTTGAAAAAATATCCTGAAGTTCACCTGAATTTATTTGAAATTAGTACTGCAGAAATTTTGTCGCATTTAGAGAAAGACCTGATTGATATTGGAATTCTAGCAACACCACTGCATCTAGAAGCTTATACTGAAGAGCCATTGTTTTACGAACCATTTGAAGTATTTGTTTCGAAAAAAGAAAACAAACTTAACAAGCAATTTTTGTTACCAAACGATTTAGATATTAACCGACTTTGGCTTTTGGAAGAAGGGCATTGTTTACGAACCCAAATGCTGAATTTATGCGAATTACAAAAGCAGGATTTAGGACGTCAATTGAATTATGAAGCAGGAAGTATTGAATCACTTTTAAGAATTGTAGAAGTAAATGAAGGAATAACCATTGTCCCTAAACTAGCGACATTGGATTTTAATGCAAGCAGGAAAAAGCAATTGAGGCAATTCTCAAATCCTGTTCCAGTAAGAGAAATCAGCATGGTGAGTTACCGACAATATGCCCGTAGAAACCTGAGTGAAGTACTAAAAAAAGAAATTATACAGAGTGTTGAAGGCAAGCTGGAAACACCTCAAAAAACCAAGGTGATTGCGATTTAGTCGATTGTGGCAATTACCTTCAACTCAATACCAATTGGAGTTGGCAGGCAATTAATTTCCAATGTAGTTCTGCAAGGTGGATCTACTTTAAAGTATTCAGCCCAAATCTTGTTATAAATTGGAAAATCATCTTTCATATTGGTTAGAAAAACGGTTACATCAACAATTTTATCCCAGCTACTTCCTGCATCTTCTAAAATCATTTTGATATTATTAAATACAGAATGACATTGAACTGCTATATCATAAGATAGAATTTCACCATTTTCGCCTAATTCAACTCCCGGAATTTTTTTGGTTCCTTTTTCTCTGGGACCCACTCCCGATAAAAACAAAAGGTTTCCAACTCTTTTAGCATGAGGATAATGTCCAACAGGTTCCGGGGCTTTATTTGAGTAAACGTCCATATGATTTTGAATGAATGGCAAAAATATAAAAATCTGTGAGTTTTACTTGATGGCTGAAATTTATCTCTGAATAATTATTTAATTAAACATCATTAAAAAGAAATCCAGTGTTTTTCTATTTTTCATTCACTCCAGTAAAATAACTAAAGAATCTATATTGAAATACTTTAATAAATGGCTTTAAAATTAAAGTATACCATTTAGGTTTAAGCTGATTTAATTGCCAGGCTTTTCTGTCTTCAATATTGGCTTTTAAACGATTGAGGAAACTTCTATTACTGGCACCTCCTGTGCGCATTTTTACAAAAAATTTAGGAATGTATTGAATGCTGATTTTGTTTCTTAATATCAATCTTAACATCAATTCATAATCTGCAGAACTCTTTAAAAGCGTATTAAAAGCACCATATTTTTCATATACCGATCTTCTTACAAAAAATGCAGGATGCGGAGGCATCCATCCTTTATAAAAATCACTTGGAGGAAAAGTTCCACTGTCCCAAACACGTACTATTTTATTGGTATTTTTTCCATCAACATAATACAAATTTGAATAAACTGCATCACATTGATAGGTTTCAAATGCTTCTACAATTTGAGATAAAACCAAATCGTGGGTGTAAAAATCATCGGAGTGTAACATCGCAATGATTTCACCTGTAGCCATTGCTATTCCTTTGTTTAATGCATCATAAACCCCATTATCAGGCTCTGAAATAAACTTGTTGATTTTATCTCCATACGACAATGCAATCTCAACAGTACCATCTTTAGAGCCACCATCTACGATAATGTATTCAATATCTACATTTCGTTGCGACAATACAGATTGTATGGCATCATGAATATAGGTTTTGTTATAATAAACAGCTGTAATTACAGAGATTTTCATTTGATTGATTCTCCCTTCATGGTGCTGTTGATGGTATCACGAACCGTATCAAAATACCAGCCATATTTACCAAAATATTTAAATGCAGATAAGATATGGTACTTTAATAATTTGAAACTTTTATAAGAACCTTTTTCAAAATGATGTATGATTGATACTTCCGGATAATAAATGGTCCTGTAATACTCATTGATTCGCCTGCTTAAATCTGTATCCTCTAAATACATGAAAAATCTTTCATCAAAAAAACCTACTGTTTTTAAAGCAGAACATCTCATCAACATAAAACAACCAGATAAATTTGGAACCTCCATAATTTGATCGTAGTCTTTATGTTTTAGTTCGTATTGCTGCAATCGACTTTCGAATAATGATTTAAGAAACCCAGGGATAAACCTTCTCATGATTAAATCAAAAGGGGTCGGAAACATTTTACATAAATACTGGATTTGTTTATCCTCATACAAAACCTTGGGCATCAACAAGCCAATATTGGGATTCTTTTCCAGGTATTCCAACATTTTTATAATTGAAACTGGTTCAAATTCAATATCAGGATTTAATACCAAATGATAGTCAAACTCACCAACAACAATTGCCAAAGCTTTGTTATGTGCTTTTCCATAACCAAGGTTTTTGTTGTTAAAAATGTATTCTATACGACTATCTTTAATATGATTACTTATATTATCTGATTCAGAATTATCAATAATAAACAATTTGATTTGTGCGGGAATCTGAAGCACATTCTCTACCAATCCACTTATAATTTGATATGAGTGGTTATATAAAACAATTGATAAGCTTAATTTTACTTTTGATTCCATCAAGAACCTGCAATCAATATAAAATCTGACTATTTTCCGAATAATACTTCCCTATTCATCATTTTTCATACAATTCCATGTAGGAAGAAGTCATTTTTTTTGCAGTCAAAGAAAAGTTGTTATTTGCAAAACCCGGTTCATTTTCCATCATTAACTTGCTCAATTCTTGCACATTTGAGCAAGAAAAAAAGCTGGCCTGATTAGAATTTTCATCAAATATTTCGCGATGTTGTGGTATATCAGAAAGAATACAATACAATCCACATGAGGCTGCTTCAACTACTGTATTTGGTAAACCTTCTGAATGACTACATGAAATAAAAACATCAGATGCTTGTAAATATTCTTGTGGAGTATTTTTGAAACCTAATAATTGAATTTGAGGATGATTTTCAACTTTTAGTTTTAAATCGTTCATTTCAGGTCCATCACCTAAAATAAGTAATGTTTCATTCGATTCTGGAGATTTCTCTAAAAATGCTTCAACCAATGTTTTAGGGTCTTTTAGTGTGGTTAATGCACCAATACTCAAGAATATTTTTGAGTTAAGATTCAAATTGAGTTTTTTTCGAAGTTTGCTTTTTAAATCTGAATCCGGTCTAAAAAACAACTGTTCATCTGCCCCATTTTGAATGACATGTATGTTTGAAACTTGGCTATAAATATTGCCCAATGTGTATGAAACAACAGTTTTAATATCAGCATTTTGGAATGCTAAAAACTCCTTTTTTGCAATATAGGAACCCAATAGTTTACCATAAGATTTTTGGTAATTAGGCTCAAGATTTGAAGCCAATGATACCATTTTTTTATAGGAGCTTAGATATTTGAAAGCATAATAAGAAGGTCTGTAAGTTGAAGTATGAATGATATCAGGATTGATTTCTTTAACCTTGTTTATTAATTGATTCTTTAAAAAAAATAGTGCTTCAATTCTTGATAAATTCAAAGATTCCAAATGAACCGGGATTTTCTTAAATCGCTCTATCTGCGTATTAACAGGTTCAGGAGACAAAGTTAAAATATAGACTTTAAATCTTGAGTAATCAATGTATTTGCAGGTATTATACAATACTTGCGTTATTCCTCCTGATTCTAAAGTAGAGGCTAAATACAATATCTTTATCCTTTTGTTCATTTAACCAATTTTAAATTATACAAAAGAACCAAAATGAACTTCGTTACAAAGCCTGGTAAATAGGATAAAACAGTTAAAAACTTTAGCTTAAAAGTACTTGGGAAATAGGAGATTCTCACATCTTTCACAAAGGCTTTTGCCTCTTTCATTCTTCCTGTTTTTAAACAAGAAACCAGGTTTAGAAACAACTGCTTAGCTATACAAGCACGAATATCATTCTGAAATTTCGAAGCATTTTGATGTTCAAGCAATTTTTCCAATTCTTTTACAACAGGTAATTCAACACATAATTTTTCAGGAGTATCAGATCTATTATCAGCCGACCTAACATAAACAACATCAGCAAAATTACTCAGTATCATTGGGTAATTCAAGAAAATCAATGACCACAATAAACTATCTTCTCCATAATGAATTTGAGGATTAAAACAGCCTATTTCTAACAATACCGATTTAGGAACACAAGCTGCATCAATATGAATTGGAGAATCACCTGATGAAATGTCTTTGAAATAGTTTTTTAAAACAACTATCTCCCCTTCTGATGATTGAGAAAAAACACGTTCTCGTTGGCTTCCATTTGATTCTACAATAAAATAACTATTGGCATATAAACCCATATTAGGGTGTACTTGAATCATATCTTTTAAATGACTCAAATGATTTTCCAGCCAATAATCATCTGCATCTAAAAAACAGATGTATTCAAATTTTGCCTCCTGAATCCCTTTGTTTCTGGCAGATGATACACCTTTCGTTTTTTCAGAAACAAACTTTAATCTTGGGTCGCTGATTGATTTAGCTTTTTCAAAACTTAAATCTGTAGAGTTATTATCAACTACAATAATTTCAAAATCAGAAACAGTCTGGTTTAAAACAGATTGAATTGCCTTCTGAATATAAAGCTCTTTATTGTATAATGGTATAATAACTGAAAACATATTAATTCAAGTTTGATACTTTTTTACTATTAAAATATTTCAGTTTTCTATACAACAAATAGACATTTGGGTGAGCAATTAATTTATTGTAAAAGAAGGTTTTAATCAATGAAATCAAATAAATAATTTCATTCAAATACAACATGAATTTACTTGAAAAATCCTTCAATAAAATCCTGTTTTCAAAATGCATTCTTTTGTAACTATTTTGGTTTGAAGAAACGCCTTCTTCCTTATATACGGCAATAATTTCATCAACATAAGAAAAAACAGAAGTTCCCATTTCAAACAAAACTTTGTTCATCCAGTAGAAATCTGCTCCAATCCTGAATCTCTTTTCATCAAACAAACCTATTTTATCAAATACAGAACGGTGGGTTAAAATAGATTGATGATTGAGTTTTAAAACGCCAAATACGATGTTATCTTTTAAATTCGGATGGTAATGTTTGATGTACTTTACTTGTCCTTTCACCATAATTGTATTTCCATAAACAATGCCTTCTTTATCTAATTTTCCTGAGTTTGCAATTCTACTCAGAAGCAATTGATCATCAATAAAAGCATCACCCATGTTCATCAAAATAATCCAATCTCCTTTTGCAAGTCGAATTCCTTTGTTCATGGCTTCATATATTCCTGAATCTTTTTCAGAAACCAACACATCAATTTTATTTTTAAATGATTGGATAATATCTAAGGAGCCATTAGTAGAAGCACCATCAACAATGATGTATTCAAGATTTTGGTAAGATTGATTTAAAACACTATTGATGGTAAGTTGAACATCTTCAAAAGCAGAATTGTAATTGATAGAAATCACCGAAATCATCGGATTTGATTTTCTATTCTCATTTATACTTTGCTTATCTTGCTCCTTATCAGTCAATTCAACCCAAATTAGGAATCAAATATAAATGCTAAAATCCTTTTAAACAAAGGATTTTAAGGTCAATTCATTGAGGGACTTTTTATTAGTTGTTGAAATCTCCTCGGTTTTATTCGGAGGATTCAATAAAAAGAAATTAATATCGATAATAAACATCACTAAAAATGCATAAACATAATAAAATGCATTGGGTGAAAAGATAAATTGAATGCTATAAATGGCCAATAAAGAATAAAGTTTAGCCTTCAATCCTCTTTTAAAAGCAATATATAAAAAGTAAAAATAGACTATCGAAAACAATCCATACTGACACCAGATAAAAATAAAAACATTATGAGGAAAATGGCTATCACTAGAATTAAAAGCCCACCATTCACTTTCAAAAGCAAAAGAACCTGGTCCGAAAATCACATAATTATGCAGTATAAACTCGATCCCGGCATAAATTGAATTTGCTCTTTCTATGTTACTTGCTATTGATTTTGGATTTGAATCTGTAAAAAATAATCTTGAAATACTGGAAGCAGGATTTTGTATCGAGTATTCTTTTAAAGCCGGTAATGATATTAACAAAAGAATTGAAGAAATAATCAAACCAAATGCAATATATACGAGTCCTTTTTTAGTGATTTTTGATGAACCGTTTATAATAAATAAAAGAAACAACATCAATAATGCAGCTCTGGAGCCCGATTCTTCAACAAAAAAAACTGTTATTCCAATTAGCAAAATTAGGAAAATGGCTTTTCCAACTTTCTTCATTTCAGGCAATGTTTGCAAAATGATGGCCAATAAAAAAACCAGTGCATTTGCGTAGGAATTTCTGTCACCCAATGAGCTTTTGATTTCATTTAATTTAACAGGTTCCTTATCTAATAAAAATGTCATTAATAGTGGCTGCGTGAGATACAGTAATCCTTCTAAAAAGAGAATTATTATTGTAATCAGACAAATGTTAAATAAAAATTTTCTCATCGACTCTGCTTCACTAAAAAGGAAAAAAGTCCATGAAAAAAATAAACTAAATGAAACAACCCTTACTAAATCATTGATTTTTATTTCAGCTCCATTTGCTACAATAGGCACAATCATTAAAAAGGAAGAGGCAATTAAAAAGAAAGCTACATTCCAATTATTAATTAAGTTGATAAACTTATAGGCATTAAATCTAATAACACTATAAAAGCCAGTTACTCCTAAAATAACTATAAAAAAAGGTGTATAAGAAATATGTGTTAAGCCGGTAAATGAATACAAACTGGCTAATAAAATAACGCCAATCAAATAAATAAGTGCTATTTCAAATCTCTTAATCATTTTTCAATTGTTGTTTGATTGCAGCCAGAATCATTTCACCTAATGCCAGGGTTTCATTCTTTTGAATTTCTTGAAAAGTACTACTATCTAAATGTTCAACATTTAAAAGTTCCAACATTTTTGCGGCCAAACTATTTTCATTTCCAGCTGTAAAAAAATGAGCCAATGGATTATCAATTTCCTTATTTACAGGAATATCACTCATTAAAACAGGAACACCTAAAGCCAAAGCTTCATATACAGAGCCTCCACCCGGACCGCCTTCAAACAAGGTTGGTTGAATTAATGCTTTTGATCTTAACATGATTTCCTGCTGTTCTTCCTTTAAAATATAACCTAATAAATGAAGGTTATTTTCAATTCCTAAATCAGCAATCAATTGCTTTAAATAGTTGATATAATCAGGAAATCTGTAATCCGACATTGAACCTGTGCATACCAAATGAACTTCGTTATTATTCTGTTTGATAAACTCTGCCAGTGCTTTGAAAGCAGTTGCATGGTCTTTATGTTTCCAGAACTGATTTGAAATTAAAAAGTAGTTTTCAGGTAACTTGAATTTGCTAATATCAACACCTTTTTTTTGTTCAGTTGAATTGTAAAGCGGACAAAACGGAAGTGAAAAAATCTCCGCTTTTACATCTCCATAAAACTTTGTGATATCGTTTTTAACAGCCCTTGCATTTACAACTATTGTTTTGGCTTCTGAAAGATAATTTACAAATATCTTTTCTCTGATTCTAAGCTCTTTTGCTGAGAAAAAAGCAGGATAATATTTGTGCTGAAAATCGGGAATATATCCTACCCAAGGAATTGGAAAACTGCTTCCCAAATTAAAATAAGATGGAGCTAAAACTTCAATGTTTTCTCTATTGCAAGTTTGAATTAAATCCTTCTTAGAATTAGAATATAATATAAAATTAAATTTGGCTTCCTTAGATAAAGTATTTCTAATTTGTTGAATATCGTGTTTAGGTATCGAAGTAGTAAATCTATTGGAGTTACTAAAGAAGTTTATCGTTTTTTTTATCTGTAATTTAAACTGGTCTATATAGGATAACTCTTTGGCTTCAGGTACTAAAATTACCAATTGCAGATTGTATTTTTCCTGAACAGCATTTAGTCCTTTAAGGATGATTCTTAGGAAGTCAATTCCTCCTCCCCAATCCATAAAACCTGCTATTGGAATCCCTACTTTCATTATTTAATTCTTTTTGCAGGAACACCAACATATACACCCGGTTCTGTAATTGACCTATTTACAACAGCACCTGCACCAATTACAACATCATCACAAATAGTCAATCTTTCAAGAACCATTGCACCTGTTCCTATAAAAACATTTTTTCCAATTTTCACATTACCAGAAATATTTGCTCCAGGTGAAATGGTTGAAAAATCACCGATGCTTGTTTCATGTCCAATGGTTGTATTTAAATAAACCAAAACGAAATCACCTATTATAATTTCGGTTGTAATAACTGCACCTGGACAAACAATTGAGCCTTTACCAATAACTACTTTCCCTGGTCTTTTATCAAATGAAGATTTTGGATGAATGACAGAAGGAAACTGGAAATTTGGGTATTGCGACAA
>JBMLOK010000452.1:11283-16496 GCA_049243005.1 Bacteroidia bacterium
ATGATATTACAAATCTCCAAAACTTGATCTTTGGTTAAATCGGGGTAACTAGGCAAATTGATTCCTCTCCAGCCTAAGCTTTCTGCAACAGGATGTTTCTGGAAATTTTTACTGTACATTGGCATCGTATGAACAGGATAAAATAAAGGTCTGGTTTCTATTCCATTTTTTGCCAATTCTTCTCTTAATGGTTCTCTCATAGAAGCATCGTTTACTAAAATTGAGCACATCCAATAAGAGTGATAAACATCGGGATGGGCTTCATGAAATTGAATATTTGGATTTTTTAATCCTTCCCTGTACCAGGCCGCAACCTGACTCTTTTTCTGAAGAAAAGTTTCAATTTGTTCAAGTTGAGCCAATCCAATTGCAGCAGCAATATTTGTCATTCTGTAATTATAACCAACCACATCATGCCAATATTGTCTGTGTTTAGCCAAACCCTGACCTTTAAAATGAACCGATCTATCTATTAAAGTTTCGTCGTTAGTTACAACCATTCCTCCTTCACCACAAGTAATTGTTTTGTTTCCAAAGAAGCTAAAAGTTGAGATATTACCAAAAGTTCCAACATGTTTTCCTTTGTACAAAGTGCCAATTGCTTCTGCACAATCCTCAACCAAAAACAAATTATTTTCATTACAAACATCTACCAATTCATCCATATCGCAGGCATTTCCATATAAATGAACAGCCATAATTGCTTTGGTTTTATCTGTAATTTTACGTTCAGCATCTTTTACATCCATTTGCCATGAATCAGGCAAACTATCAACAAAAACGGGTGTAGCACCAGTATATGTAATCGCATTTACAGATGCGATATAAGTTAAAGTAGGAACAATTACTTCATCCCCAGGACCAATTCCCAAAGCCAATAAAGCCAAATGAATGGCAACAGTACCATTGCAAACAGCAGTAGCATGTTTAATCTGAATATAATCAGCAAAACCTTTTTCAAACTCTGATATGAATTTTCCTTTTGATGAAATCCATGTAGAATCTAAACACTCATTTACATACTTCTTTTCATTACCCGAAAGTGAAGGTTGATATACCGGAATTTTAATCTCCATATTAGTGATGTCTAGCACAAATTAAGGTTATTTAGTCCAAATACCATTGGCTTTTTTATTCATAATTAGATGGTATTGGATAGGTCCGAAAAATGCTCCGGGTAGTAAGCAAATAATGTTTGATAACATGATACCTTCGATTCCAAAACCCAAATATCTACATAAAAACAAAGACATTGGAATACTGATAATTGCCAGTAATATAGACAAATAGAATTGAATACGAATAAGTCCTGCACCATTTAAAAATTGAGCAAAGATTGAACCCCAGCTACTAATTACAATAAAAAATGCATTAAAAATTACAAGTAAAAATGGATATTCTAAAGGTGTTTTAATCCAAATTTTAATTAGAAAATCAAAAATAGCCACAAAAACAAACATTGCTAAAATTAGTAAGAGCCAGAATTTTATTAGTTTGTTAATGGTGGTCTTTATCCATAAATGGTCCTGTTTATGATAAGCTTCTGCAAACCCCGACCAAAACGGTGTAATTAAGATGGTAAATCCCATTGTAGGTATTGAAAATAACTTACTTACAATGCTAAATGGTGTTACTGAAAGTGGGCCGAACAACTGCGTAATAATTATATTGTTCGAAAGAAACATAAACATTGCAGCAATTTGTAAAATAAAGAACTGTATTCCCTTTCCAAATAATTGTGAGCTTAATGAAAAATCGATGGATTTAAAATCAGGTTTGATTTTTGAAAAATCTCTTTTGAAAAAATAAATTGTTGCTAAAATGAGTACTAAAACAGGTGAAAAACTAAATACCAAACCTACCCATAACAAAGAACCACTGCCTAAATTCGAAAGAAAATAAATCCCTGAAAAACTTAATAAAGAGCCCAATAGTTCAAGTACACCACTTGCTGCAACTTTATGCACTGCAATTAAAGATGTGGTTAGAATAGACAAAACCATTTTTAAACAGAGAAACAAAAAAACAAATTGAATCAGGATATTAAATTCATCTGTTTTTAAATTGCTTGAATTTAAAATGGAATTCCAGTTTAAAAAAGGATTGATGATTTCAAATCCTATGAAAATTAAACTACAAATAATGATTATCAAGGCATAGGTTGTACTCAAATACCTTTTGGCATTATGATAATCTTTGGCAGCCATAGAATTGGTGAATTTATTCCTAAATCCATTAGCCAAACCTATATCTAAAAAATAAAACCATGTAACAATAGAAGAAAGTGTATTCCAAATACCAAATTCCTCTTTATCCAAATAATTTAAAACAAGTGGTACGATTAATAAACCTAAAATAGCCACTCCACCTTTTAAAATAAATGAATAGAAAATATTCTTATAAATTAGCAAACTACGTTCATGCCTGCCTGCTAAGAATCTATTTAAAAGGCTTTTCATTAAATAAACTTACCTAAGAAACAAATTTGTTTTCAGGATTTTTGATATAATTTATCAAATAAATCATGCTAAAAAATCCAATTCCTAAAAATACCAGAGCAAACATTCCCAAAAAGCCATATGTAATCATAGATTTCCCTTTCGTATCCAAGGGAGCCATGGGAGTATCAACTAATTGAAATACTGGTCTGTCTTGTTCAAGATTAAACTTAGCAATCTCTTTATTTTTAATACTTTCTGCATAAAGGATATTTAATAGATTGACATCTCTTCTTAACCTCTGTTCATTTAATTTCCCTTTAAAACGAAAAATATTCATGGCCATATCACTGGAAGATGCTGTTTCTGCTTCAATTTCATGAAGCAAATCGCGAATTGAATCTGTTTTGTAAGCAATTAAATCATAGTTAGCTTGTAAGTTCTTTGTCATTGTATTGATATAAAACTTAGCCAATTCATCATAAATTGCATTTACAAATTCTATACTTACTTGTTCGTTTCTACATTCAAAATTAATTTGAATAATTCCAGAATTTTGAACACCGACAAACGAACTTGATTTTTTAGAAACTGATTCAATTTGTAATCTATTTGATTTCAAAATAAAAATAATAATCTGGTCGATTGCTTTGTTTTCTTTATAGGATAATTCAGAAACATGTTTTGCTCTAATTTTATCTAAATCAAATAATGTAGTATCGTTTGCCCAAGCATTTTTTAACTTCAAAACTTCAGCTAATTTATCGGCAATTGTTACATCAGAGTTTGATAATTTTCTGAGCATAGCTTCACCTAAAATTCTTTTGGTTTTTCCTAAGTATAATACACGGTCATCAGTAATATTCATACTTCCTGAACCGAGACCTAGTTGCCCTGCCAAAGCACTTAAAGTGCTACCTCCGCCCGATTTAGAATCATTTAAAATAAAACTTAGATTTGCAATATAATATGGTTTATACTGATAGGCATAATATATACCTAAAGATAATCCAAGAACACCTGCTAAAAGGTAAACATAAAAATATCGTTTGATGTACTTCAAATAATTGTTCAAGAAACTTTTTAAGGCTTCCAGCTGAATACCATTTTCCATTTCTAAAATTTAATAAAAGTACTAAGAATAACTAACATGCTAGTTAATGAAGTAGTTAGTGTTGCTATTTCAAAAGTTGAAAGACCTTTTTTATCATCTTTTAAAGGGACAACTATTTCACAACCTGGTTTTACTTTTGGATATAACTTAAAAAACAAAAAGTTCTTAGTAGCTTTAGCTGTTCCATTAGAATAAATTATATAAGACCTTCTTTTAAGTGCTTTAGAAGAAAAACCACCTGCCTGAGAAATATAAGAACGAAAATTCATACCCTTTTCATGACGAAGTCGTACAGGGTACAAAACTTGACCTGAAACTAAAATTGTTTGTCGTACAATTGGAATTCGAACCACATCAGAATCACGTAATAAAAGGTCGAATTTTGAACCCGGTTTTTTAATGATTTTTTGCAAATCAATACCAACAATATCTGTTGTTCTGTTACTTTCAGTTTCTATCAATTCATCGATTTGCAAAGTATCTTTACTTTGTTTTCGTAGGGCATTTAGTTTGTTTTCTTTAATAATGGTACCGGTAATTGAATTATCTTTTGCTCTAATTAATATGGCTCCTTCAGGAAAACTATTAATTGTTAAACCACCCGCTCTTTTAATGATATCAGAGATTTTTTCGTCATTTTTTTGAAGTACATAAACCCCTGGATACATAACCTCTCCATCTAAAATAACTTTTTTCTGTTCTAAAAATCCGGGAGCTTTAAATATTGTAACCATGTCAAATGCTTCAAGTTCAAAATTACTTCTGTCTTTTAAATCCTGATTTACTTCAAATGATTTAACCATAGAAATAGCAGCTCCTTCCGACATTCTATCGGCATCTTTAATTCTTCTTGAAACTTCAATTCTTTGTATAGCAGCATTTTCTTTAAGTCCACCTGCAGCAACAATCAAATCTTCCAGTTTCATTTTTTCAGCAAATTTGTATGAGCCAGGTCTTAAAACTTCTCCATTAATAATAACCAACTGCTGCTCTTTCATTTCATTTTTCGAAGCTATAATTAATACATCCTCACGTTTTAGAGCAACATCTGTTTTTTTGCCCGAAAGAACTTCTTCCAAATCAACCGATAACATTTCTTGAGAATTATCTTCCTTCAATCTGTAAATAATTGCTCTGCTTTTAAATGCATCTTCTCTTAAACCTTCAGCATTATTAATTAATTTTGAAACAGTTGGATTGTCTTCCAAAGCAAAAAATCCTGGTCTGAAAATAGCACCTTTAATTTCAACACGATTAGAAAAACGAGTTAATATACTATCAACATAAAATACATCACCATTTCGTGCTTGAAAAATACCAAATAATGAAGCAGGAATATCAGCAACACTTTTTTGTTTGCCATCGTTCCTTTCAACTTTAATTCTTTCTCTATAAGCATTACCGCTGAAACCTCCAGTATACTTTAATAAATCATTTAAAGATTCGGTTTTATTAGTTTCAAAATAACCTTCTCTTTTTACATAACCCCTAAATTCTACTCTGTTTTCATAAGCACTTACTTTAATTACATCCTGGTCTTGTAATCTGATATTTGCTTTTGAAGTTCCATTCATTAAATAATCATATACATCTAATGTGGCAATTACTTTATTGGCTCTTATTACTTTAATATTTCTAAATGAACCATTTTCATTTGGTCC
>JBMLOK010000452.1:16596-38858 GCA_049243005.1 Bacteroidia bacterium
GGACTTACTTTTAACTGATAGGTTTCTTCTGAATATCCAGTTAAATCAATGATTAATTCATCATCAGGACCTAATTGATAATTTAATGGAGTTGCAATTTTTAAATTCGGTTCGAAACTTAAATTCTTATTACTAAATAAATCTGCTCCAAAAATTGGCGAGCGAAATGAGTTCAGAACTTGTTCAATTGGTTCAATATTATTATTTAATGTTCGGTTTGACTCTTTTTGGGTAGTATTCTTTTTTGAACCAGAGCCCGCTAAATTTTCGATTCTAACTTTTAATTTACGAATTTCATCTTCAGGTAAATTTCTGTTCCTTAATTCTTTCTCAGCTTCATTCCACGATAAACCGGTTTTCTTTAATTCATTGGAAAATTGAGTAATCTGGTCATCATTTAATTGGTCAATTTTCAACATATTCAGGTTTCTGGTTTGCATCAAACCTGATTGCGCCGAAACTTTAATCGCACTAAAAAAGCAAAAAGAAACAATTAGAAATGTAATTACAATTGGCTTATAATGAAACAGTTTTTTATTCATTCATTTAAAATTTGTTTGAATGGCAATGCCACAGCAAGCCGCAAAATAACGAAAACCTTTAATTATTATTAAGGCAATGCAACTTTTTAAAGATAAAAATTAACTTGAAGTCTTAGGGTTGACTATTATATTCGTGCCGATCAAATGAAAAAAAATTTACTTTTATTAATAATCTGTCTAGGCGTCTATTTTCAAAATCAGGCTCAAACAGCTGAAGTTAGAGGTTTTGTTTATGACAAATCAAATGGAGAACCTGTAATTTTCACGAATGTTGTAATTAAGGAGTTAATGTTGGGAAAAGCCACCGATATAAATGGATTTTACACAATTACCCGCTTAAAACCAGGCAAATACACATTAATGTGCTGGTCAATTGGATACGATACTTCAAAATATGAATTAAATCTAACAGCAGGTAAAATTCAAAATCAGAATTTTTATCTAAAACCAAAATCAACTCAATTACAAGAATTTGAGGTAAAAGCAGATAGACAAAAAGCAAAAGAAAATGTAAATATTTCTACAAATGTAATCACCCAAAAAGAATTAAAACAGTTACCTACTTTTGGTGGTGAACCGGATTTAGTTCAATATTTACAGGTATTACCAGGCGTAAATTTTAGTGGAGACCAAGGTGGACAATTATACATTAGAGGTGGACCTCCAGTGATGAATAAAGTAATGATGGATGGTATGATTATTTATAATCCATTTCATTCAATTGGCTTATTTTCTGTTTTTGATGCTGATATTATTAGAAATGCTGAAGTAAGTGCCGGTGGATTTAATGCTCAATATGGAGGACGAATCTCAGGAATTATTGATGTTAGTACTAGAGAAGGTAACAAAAAGGAATTTGGCGGAAAATTGAGCGCGAATCCAATAACTGCAAAAATTTTACTTGAAGGTCCGATTTCTGCTTTTAGTGAAGGAGGTTCTAGTTCTTCAGTCATTTTATCATATAAAACATCTTATTTAAATAAAACTGCTCCTACATTTTACCCCAATGCAGATCCTGTCAATGGATTACCATACTCCTTTAATGATTTATATGGTAAATTTAGCCATATCACTTCTAATGGAAGTCGTATTAATTTGTTTGGTTTTAATTTCACTGATAAGGCAAATTTTTCGAATACACAATACAATTGGGGTTCAAGTGGATTTGGTGCAAATATGCTCATCATTCCGGATGGCTCTAGTACCGTAATTAATGCTGCTTTTGGATATTCAGGCTATTTAATGAAACAATTGGAAACAGATGGATTACCAAGAGAAAGCTCTATAAATGGATTTAATGGAAGTATTAATTTTACTAATTTTATTGGTAAAGATGATATTAAATATGGTTTTGATGCAGTTGGATTTGCTACTGACTTCAATTACCTGAATAGTGTTGGAAGAAAACTTGAAGCTAAGGACTATAACACTGAATTACAAGCATTTGTTAAGTACAAAAAAGTCTGGAACAGATTAGTAGTTGAGCCTGGTTTAAGAGCAATTTATTATGCATCATTGGCTGAATCAAGTTTAGAACCTCGTTTGGGAATTAAATACAACGCAACTTCTAATATTCGTTTAAAATTTGCAGCAGGTACTTATTCTCAAAATTTAATGAGTGCCGTTAGTGACCAGGATGTGGTGAATCTTTTTTATGGATTCCTAGCCAGTCCAGATAAAGTTAATGGTTCAAGCAGTGAATACAAAAGACAAACAGCAGAGCATTTGGTTGGAGGTTTAGAATTTGATTTAGGAAGATATATTGAAGTAAATTCTGAAGTTTTCCTCAAGAATTTTAGTCAGGTAACAAACATCAATCGTGATAAACTTTATGATGATAATGAAAAAAATCAGGATAAACCTTATTACGAAAGAGCAGATATTATCAAAGAAACTGGAAAAGCATATGGAGCAGATTTTCGCATTAAATATGAAAAGAAAAGAGTTTATATCTGGGCAGTTTATTCATTAACTTTTGTAAGTCGCAATGACGGAAGAAGAACGTATTTCCCACATTTCGACAGACGTCATAACTTAAATCTTGTGTTTACTTATCAGTTTGGAAAAAACAATTCTTGGAGTTTAAATACACGTTATAATTTTGGTTCAGGATTTCCTTTTACACAAACTCAGGGTTTTTATGAATTATTGAATTTGAATGGTGGCGTTTCAACGAATATCAATAACCAAAATGGGACTTTAGGTATAAATTATACTGATGTAAATTCAGGAAGATTGCCGTTTTATCATAGAGTTGATGCTTCTTTAAGTAAGAAGATTAAGTTTAATGATAAAAATACTTTAACAATGATTGCTTCTGCAACGAATCTGATGAATAGAGAAAATATCTTTTATTTCGACAGACTGAACTATAAACGCATCAATCAATTACCAATTATGCCCACTTTGGGGATAAATTGGAGCTTCTAGAATAACTGTGCTCGTATAGTTTCGTTTTACTAACTATGCGAGCACAAGTCAATATATCAAAACAGCAGGAATGGCTACAAAAGTTCCTGCTATTAATGGGAAAGCTAATGGCTTTTCTTGTCATACTTTTACTTTTTGCATTAACAACAAATGCTCAAAGAACAGCGGTTTATGATGATGAAATTCGTTTTTACAACAGAGGTTTAGAGCTTTTCGAAAAAGAAAAATTTGCTGCTGCACAAAAACATTTTACTTGGTTTTCAGGTATCACAAAAGACCCTCAATTAAAAATTAATTCCACTTATTATGCTGCTACCTGTGCAATGGAATTGTTTAATGCAGATGCGGAATCATCATTACTTGCTGTTATTCAAAAATATCCTGAAAACCCTAAAGCGAAATTGGCTAAATTTCAATTGGGTCGTTTTTATTACAGAAATAAAAACAATAAAGATGCGGTAAAATGGCTAAGCGATTTAAATCCGGATTATTTATCAAATACAGACCAAAAAGAATATTATTTCACCTTAGGATACTGCCAGTTTAAATCGAATTTATTTAAAGAGTCTAAAAATTCTTTTAAAGTAATTAAAGACGAAAAGAGTAAGTTTTATGATGCAACAAACTATTACTATGGATATGTTTGTTATCAATCAGGAGATTTTAATGAAGCTCTGGAACACTTTGGAAGAATAAAATACCATAAAACATTCGGGCCATTATCATCGGTATATGTAGCTCAAATTTATTTTTCAAGAAAACAATTCAAAGAGGTTATTAATTATTGTGATACCATTACCAATAAAGATTTAGCTATAGATGTTGCTGGAATGTTGGGGCAGTCACATTATAACATTGGGAATTACTCTAAAGCCATTCCTTATTTAGAGCAATTTATGAAGGATGCTCCGGTAATGCCTAAAAACAATGATTATTTCCAATTGGCTTATTCCTATTATAAAAATCAGCAATACAATTTTGCTATTGAACAACTACTGAAAATTGAAAATCCATCTGATTCAATTAAACAAAGTTCATTATTTACACTTGCTGATTCTTATTTAAAAACAGACAAAAAAGCCAATGCAATTGCGGCTTTCGATCAATGTTTTGCAGCAGATTCTACAAGCAAAATGGCTGATGAAGCTTTGTATTTTAGTGCAAAAATTTCAGATGAAATGAATGTTCAAGGAAGTGCAATGACTAAATATGTTAAATATTTAGAACAATTTCCTGAAAGTGATCATATTGATGAAGTAAGAACAAATCTTGGAAGTTTACTTTTAAATGCAAGGAATTATAAAGAAGCTATTAGAATCTTGGAAAGCCTTAAAAACCCAGGTAAAGCTGAAAAAACTATGCTTCAAAGAGTTTTATACTACAGAGCAGAAGAACTTTATTTAAACAACTTATTTCCTGATGCTTTGAAACTATTTAATAAAGCTCTTGAAATTGGTAATGACCCTTATATAAATGGACTATCTCATTTTTGGTTGGCAGAAATTTCCTATAAAAACGGAAAGTACAAAGAGGCTTTAACATCATACCAAAAGGCACAAACATTCACTGATTTTAAATCAACCAGATTTTACCCGCTCTCTTTTTATGAAAGTGGTTATTCAAATCTTAAAATTGAAGATTACAATGCCGCTGTTGAATCATTTAAAGAATACGTAAAGCAGGATCCCGAAAAAGCAAGTCCTGAAGTTTATACTGATGCTGTAATAAGAATTGCAGATTGTTATTTTGTTTCAAGAAAATATGATTTAGCAATAGAATATTACGACAAAGTAGTTAGTGATAAACTAAATGGTTCAGATTATGCTTTATACCAAAAATCATTGATTCTGGGAGTTCAAAACAAATACAAGGAAAAAGGAGCTGTTTTAAAAACCTTGATTTCTATGTTCCCAAAATCAATTTATATTGATGATGCAGTGTTTGAAAATGCCAATTTATATTTATTAAGTGAAGAATATCCGGCTGCTATTAGTGAATTCAACCTACTAATTACTAATTATCCAAGAAGTATTTATATTAGAAAAGCCAGGCTAAGTAAGGCTTTGGCATTGTTTAATGCTAAAATGGATGATGAAGTATTAGCTGAAGTGAAAGTTTTAATTACTGATTATCCTAACTCAGAAGAAGCAAAAGAAGGATTGGTAATAGTTAAAAATCTATTGGTAAATAAGGGAGAAAGTGATGCCTATTTAGAATATATAAAAGTATTACCAAACATAGTTGTTTCAGCAAGCTCACAAGATTCACTTTCATATGAAGCTGCCTTTAATTTGTATAAAGTTAAAGATTATACTAAAGCAACAAAATCGTTTGGAAATTACATCAATAAATTTCCAGGAGGATATTTCATTTTAAAAGCAAATTATTTCAAAGCAGAATCTGAAAGCATCTTAAAAAACCACGATGCTGCTCTTATTAACTATGAATATGTTGCCAACGCATTAAGAAGTGATTTCACAGAAAGAAGCACCAGACAAGCAGCAACAATTCATTATATGAAGAAAAATTATGATGCTGCTTATACTTATTATTCAGCATTGGAAAGAATTGCATCATTAAAAGATAATTTAATGGTTTCGATACTGGGTCAAATGCGTTGCAGTAATTTACAAGGTAAGTCAGATTCTGCAGCAGTTGCGGCTTTTAAATACATTAATTCAGGAATTGGATTAAAGGACCAATTACTGGAAGCACACATTATTGCCGGAAGATTTTATATGAATAGAAACAAATTAGATTCTGCTCAAATAGAATTTGCAGGCATTTTAAGAGAAACAAAAAATGTATATGGAGCAGAATCAAAATACAACCTTGCTTACATTCAATACCTAAGAAAAGAATACAAAACTGCTCAAAAAACAATCTATGATTTGGCTGATCAATTCAGTGCATATGAATTCTGGGTTGCAAAAGCATATTTACTTTTAGCAGATGTTTTAATCAAACAAAACGATTTCTTTCAAGCAAAGGCAACCTTACAAAGTTTGATTGATAATTATGAAGGTCAGGATATATTAACGCTTGCGAAACAAAAATTAATAGAAGTTAATGACCTGGAAAATCAACAAAAAGACAAACAGAAACAACAAATAGAGCAAAGAATCAAACAAAATGAAAACAAATAAAATGAACTTAAAAATGTATTTGTTTGGCATTGTTATTTGTATTGTTGGATTCATTCCTCAAGCAAATTCTCAAACAAAAGATACCACTATAGAAAGTAGAATTTTTGATGTTGAAAAAACATTTAAACCTATTTTATCTGATGCAATTAAAATTCCGGTTAACCCAAATCCCGAAAAACCGGAATTAAAAAGACCTGAATTTAAATATGAGGTTGAGGCAGTAAAACCTGTTGCTGTAGAACCTAATGTTTATACTATAAAACCATTGAGTTTAGGAACTTCAACATTGCCTAAATTGAAAAATAATTATACTCGTTTTGGATTTGGAAATTATGCAACTCCCCTATTCGAATTTTACATCAATAGTGTTCGTAATAAGAAGTTTCAAACTGGATTTTTCGTCAAACATTTGTCTTCGAATGGTGATGAAAATTTCAACAATTTTTCAAATAATACGCTTTATGGTTATGTGAAAACATTCAAAGCAAAACAAGTTTATTCACTAGATGCCTACTATTACAGAAATAGAATTCAATTGTATGCAACTCCTATAAGCATAAGTGATGCAGAAAATATTGGAAAGGTTATTTATGAAACAATAGATTTAAAAGGAAAAGCATCTTCAGCTAAAAAAGATAGCAGTGGTTTTGCTCATCAAACTGAATTAGGTTATTACAGGTATCAAAATAACAGAAGTCAAAATGAAAACGATTTTGTTTTAAAAAGTATCCTAACAAAAACCTTTGAAGAAATCCCTTTTGAGTTAGATGCTGGTTTTAGAATTAACCAGTATAATAATGGCAATTTAACTTATAACCGACGTTTTCTTCACCTAAATCCGGAAATTAAAATTGAAGAAAAAGAGTTTTATTTAAGAGGTGGATTCAATACCATGTTTATTGCAGATAGTAGTAAATCAAGCGGACATTTTTTCCCTAAAGCTGAAGGAGGATTTGCTATAATTCCAAGTAAAATGACGGTTTATGCAGGTATTAATGGAAATGTTCAAGTAAACACTTTAAGAAGTATTACCACAGAAAACATATTTGTTTTGAATCCTGAATTAGATAATACCATCAATAAGTTTGAAGTTTATGGCGGATTTAAAGGTCAGATTGGTCCAATGACAGGATTTAATATTCAAACTTCATCTTCAAAAATTGAAAACAATTTATTTTACGGTTATGATTCTAGTTCTTATAGTCAGTTTACTATTTTTGATGAAGGAAAAGGTAGTTTAACTCGATTATTAGTTAGTGTGAATCATGGTTTCGGTGAAAAGTTTAGAATAAACGCAGCTGCAATTTTAAATAATTACACATTATCTAAAATAAGTAAAGCATCAGGAAGACCGGAATTAGAAGTAAAAACAAACCTTACTTATAATATGGGAGATAAATTTTTATTCAAATTAGATTTGTTTTATTGGGGTGATAGAAATGTATTGGTAAAAGGTGACAGTAGTATAAATGAAGATAAAATTAAGGCCTTTACTGATGTGAATTTTGGATTAGAATACAGATATAAAAAACATTTATCAGCATTTATCAATTTTAATAATTTAACCGGCAATACATACCAAAGATGGTATAAATATCCTGTTTATGGATTTAATTTGCTTGGAGGATTTAACTTTACCTTTTAAAAAATAAAAATGGGCTCATTTAAAGTAAACGGCGGTAAACAATTAAAGGGAGAAATTATCCCTCAAGGTGCAAAAAACGAAGCATTACAGATTTTATCTGCGGTATTGCTTACAGAGGAAGAAATTATCATTAGTAATATTCCCAATATCAGGGATGTTATGAAATTGATTGAATTATTAGGTGATTTAGGTGTTGATGTCAACAAAATTGAAGAAGGAACTTATTCTTTCAGGGCTAAAAACATCAATCTTGAATATCTGATTAGTGACGATTTTAAAAAGAAAGGTGCTAGTTTACGTGGTTCTATTATGATAATTGGACCTCTTTTAGCTCGATTTGGTAAGGCTTATATTCCAGAACCAGGTGGAGATAAAATCGGAAGAAGACCGGTTGATACTCATTTAAGAGGATTTGAAAATCTTGGAGCAAATTTCGAACATAATTTAGGAGATCGCTTTTACAAAATAAATGCAAGTAACCTAAAAGGAACCTATATGGTTTTAGATGAAGCTTCTGTTACAGGTACAGCTAATATTGTAATGGCAGCCACACTCGCTAAAGGTAAAACATCTTTATATAATGCTGCTTGCGAACCTTATGTTCAGCAATTATGCAAAATGCTCAATTCAATGGGCGCTAAGATTACCGGTATTGGCTCTAATTTATTACACATTGAAGGCGTTGAATCATTAGGTGGTTGCAAACATAGAATGCTTCCTGATATGATTGAAATAGGTAGTTTTATTGGATTAGCTGCTACAACTCAATCAGAAATAACAATTAAAGATTGTTCTATAGAAAGTCTTGGAATTATTCCTAAAATCTTCCAAAGAATGGGAATTCATATGGAATTTAAAGGAGATGATATTTATTTACCTTCTCAAGATTCTTTTAAAATTGACACATTAATTGATGGTTCAATTTTAACCATTAAAGATGGTATCTGGCCTGCCTTTACTCCCGATTTAATTTCGATTGCACTTGTAACTGCAACACAAGCCAAAGGTTCTGTTTTAATCCACCAATGGATGTTTGAAAGCCGCTTGTTTTTCGTAGATAATTTAATTGATATGGGTGCAAGAATTATTCTTTGTGATCCACATCGCGCAGTGGTAATCGGTTCGAATAGAGAAACCAAATTAAGAGGCATTACCATGTCATCACCTGACATCAGAGCAGGAGTTTCAATGCTTATTGCGGCATTAGCTGCTCAAGGAACAAGTACCATCAACAATATTGAACAAATTGACCGTGGTTATCAATTTATTGATAAGCGTTTGCAGGCAATTGGTGCTGATATTACCAGAATTGATTAATGAAACGATTTCTTTTTTTCTTTTGTTTGATTGGTTTAATTAACCAGGCTAATGGTCAGAACATAACCTTGAATGTAGGAGATACATTTCCAAATTTTCAGTACAGGGGAATGTTTCAAAAAGAAAACAGACTTTCCGGTTTAAAAGGAAGTTATGTTCTCATACATTTTTGGTCGAGTTGGAATGTTGAAAGCAGAGAGATGCAACTAGAATTCATTCCCATTTATTCAAAATACAAAGAAAAAAAGTTCAAAAAAGGTAAAAAGTTTTATATCATTTCAGTTAGCCTGGATGAGGAACAAAGGTTATTTGATTTAGCTACTAAAAAAGATAACCTTCCATGGAGCAGCGATTATTGTGATTTTAAAGTTTGGAATTCAGAATTGGTTATTAAAAGCGGAATTAAACGTATTCCCTCTAATTTCCTTTTAAATCCTGAAGGAAAAATTGTGGCAATCAATGTTAATGTTGAAGAATTGGAGCAGCTTTTAAGGGGATTTTAGTTGATGTCACAATGTCACAATTAAAGCCATGGCAAAATCTTTGAGCTTAAGTTGAAAAAATAGTTTTACAAATGAGTGAGCAAGAAAACAAAAAAGAAGAGAATCAACACGAGGATTTGAATTATCAGGCAGATGGACAAGGTCAGGAAGAGGAGTTAAAAGCAATGGTTGATGAAATTCTAAATAATGATCAATCAAAAACTGACACAGAAACTGACCCAATTGAAAAAATGAAAGCCGAATTGACAGAAGTACAGGATAAATATATCAGGTTATATTCTGAATTCGAAAATTATAAAAGACGCACCACTAAAGAAAGATCTGATTTATTAAGAAGTGCAAACCAGGAAACATTAGTTTCTTTACTTCCGGTAATGGATGATTTTGAAAGAGCCATGAAATCAATCAATGCGGTTGAAGGTAACGATGCTATGAAAACCGGAATTGAACTGGTTTATGGTAAATTAAAAACTACTTTAACCCAAAAAGGATTAAAGGAAATGGAAACCAATGGCAAAGAGTTTGATGTTGAATTTCATGAAGGAATAACTAAAATTCCTGCTCCTACTGAGGATTTAAAAGGTAAAGTAATAGATACCCTAGAAAAAGGATATTTCTTAAATGAAAAAGTTATTCGTTTCGCCAAAGTTGTTGTTGGTGAATAATTTAAAATAAAATGGCAAAAAGAGATTTTTATGAGGTTTTAGGAGTCGGTAAAGGAGCAACGCCTGAGGAAATTAAAAAAGCTTACAGGCAAATGGCAATCAAGTACCATCCTGATAAAAACCCCGGTAATAAAGAGGCTGAAGATAAATTTAAAGAGGCTGCAGAAGCTTATGAAGTTTTAAGCGATTCAGAAAAAAAAGCCAGATACGATAGATTTGGTCACCAAGGTGTTGGTGGCGCTGGTGGAGGTGGACAACACATGAATATGGATGATATCTTCAGTAATTTTGGAGATATTTTTGGTGATGGACATCCTTTTGAATCATTTTTTGGAGGTTCAGGAGGTGGTCGCCAAAGAGGTGGAACACGCCAAAGAGTAGGAAGTAATTTGAGAGTTAAGGTGAAATTAACTCTACAAGAAATTGCAACTGGGGTTGAAAAGAAACTAAAAGTAAACAAACAAGTTGCTTGTAAAAGTTGCGGTGGAAATGGTGCTAAAGATAAATCTTCTTTTAAAACATGCGGAACTTGCGGTGGAGCCGGACAGGTAAGAAGAGTTACTCAAACTTTTCTAGGACAAATGCAAACAACAAGCACTTGCCCTACTTGTAATGGAGAAGGTAATGTTATTACAAATAATTGTGGTTCATGCAGAGGAACAGGAAGAACTGAGGGTGAAGAAATCATCAGCATCAACATTCCAGCAGGTGTTGCAGATGGAATGCAATTAAGCATGAGTGGAAAAGGTAATGCTCCTGAAAGAGGCGGTATTCCTGGTGATTTAATTATTCTTATTGAAGAAATTGATGATCCTGTTTTAAAAAGAGATGGTAATAATATTGTTTACGATTTATTCCTAAATTTTGCTGATGCTGCATTAGGTACAACTGTTGAGATTCCAACTGTAAATGGAAAAGTTAAACTTAAAATCGATGCTGGAACCCAAGCTGGTAAAATCTTAAGATTAAGAGGTAAAGGTTTACCTGAAGTTAATTCTGGTGGTTATCATGGTGACCAGTTGGTTCATATCAATGTGTGGACACCTAAAAAGTTGAGTTCGGAAGAAAAAGCAATTCTTGAAAAACTAAGAACAGCAGAGAATTTCGACCCAAAACCGGAGCATAACGAAAGAAATTTCTTTGATAGAATGAAGGAATTCTTCAACTAGAAAATTCTAATTAATATATGATTGATGCCTGTTTTAGTAGAATCTAGGACAGGCATCTGTTTTTCCACCAAATCCAATGTATAAGGCTACTCCAGAATACCAATAACCGTCTGTAGGTATCCATGAATATTTATATAGGTTTCCTGAAAGTTTATTTGTTGTAGTTAAATTGAAATTATTTTCAAGATAAATTCTAATATTTTCTGAAACACGTAATCCTATGTTTAAACCTGCATGACCCGTAACTGCAGTAACTTTATCAGGAGCGTTTTTGGTGCCTAAATATCCATCGGCATAACCATATCCAATAGTTGCGTAATTGGTAACCTCTGTTTCTGTGATAGGATTCACACCAAAATATCTTGATTTTAAATTAATAAGTCCTAAACCTAATGTTCCATTAAAAGTAATTCCTGAATTACTTAAATCTACATTATCATTAAAACTATACTGAGCAGTAAATTGAATATCCTGAAAAAAACACTCCAATCCTTGAGTATTTTCAGATTTTAAAGTCATGATGGAAGCATTCCTTGCAAAACCACCTAATTCCCAATTACTATTAATTGCTTTATAAAATGCAATTGATTGAGCTGATCTATTTTCATTAAAGTTCCCAAAATTAGATGTGATTTTATAATCCATTTGGTCACCTAAATAGTATGAGTAACCAATTCCTGCTCCTAATCTATAAGTATGCCCTGCTTTTGTTTTGGCAAATGAGGGAATTGATAGTAGAAGAGTTATTGGAACTAAAAAAAATGTAAATCGAGTTTTCAATGATTGGTACTTTTACCATACAAAGAAACGTAATTTTTTAAGGAAAAATTAAATTGACAAACAAATTTTTTATGTGGTATGAAATTCTTAATAATTGGTTAAAACCAACGTGGGCAACTATTGCGGCCGAATGAACCAATCTTCTTCCCAAGGTTTAGGTACAAACTCAAACCAGAATAAAATATTCCATCAGGAGGAAAATTAGAATCCATTAATAAATTTCCTGAAAGTGTGGTAGTTGTTGTTTGCGTATAAATATTCTCAAAATAAAGAATCATGTTTCCAGATAATCTATAGCCAATATTGAAGCCAATATTACCAACTGCTGCAAATTTCTTATCCGGTATATTATAAAATTTCTGAGCTCTGAATTGTCCTTCTCCTGAATAACCATAGCCAATACTCGAAGCAATTTGTGTAATTGATTGTTTTCTAGGGTCAGTGTAGAAATATTGAGATTGGTAATAAATTCCACCAAAACCCAATTGAAGATTGAAGGTTAATGAAGCAACATCCAATAAAATATTGTTATTTAAACTCTTTTGAAAGTTGATTTGCATTTCATTAAAATTACCCATAATTCCTTGAGTGTTATTCGATTTTAAGCTCGCAAATGAACCTTGTTTTAATACCGCACCAAATTCCCAGTTATTATTCATTGTGCGATAAACACCTAGGCCATAACCCAATTTTAACTCATTGATATCACCAAAATTTCTTGTTAGTTGGTAATCCATTTGAGTTCCAATATAGAGGTTTACTCCGGTTGAAATTCCTAGTCTTGTAGAACCTTTCGTTTCATACTTTTGAGTTGAATTCATTCCTAATGGCTTGCTAAATTCTAATTCCTTAGAAAAACCCATTAATGAAAATAACATCATAACACTAATAAAGAGACCCTTCTTTAATTCCATACTATTATTCAAAAGTTATATGACCTTTTATAATTAATTATCAACCTGCTATATTAATTAATTTATTGATTCTAAAACAGTAAAATTAAAAAAAAGTGTGTTTAAATTAAAATTTACACCTAATAAATAGAATAAATACACAATTTGATTTATTACCTATTTCGTTTTAAACAATCTTATAATTTGTAATAACAAGATTTTCAAACAGATAAATAATATTTTAAAAAATATAAAAAATTGACTTTCAGTATTTAATAATTCATCATTTTCTAAAAAAAGTATTTAAAAGCAGCATTACTAAAATCTAATAAACAAAATAATCAACCTATCACTTTTACAAACCTTCTATTAAAAAAATAAGTTATCAATCACAAAAATATACTTTCTTGCAATCATGATTATTCAGGCAAATCAGGTAACTAAAACATACAGCAATCATACTGCTTTAAAAAACCTTAGCTTAGACATTCCCAAAGGAAAAATTTATGGCTTACTTGGCCCTAATGGTGCAGGAAAAACAAGTTTTATCAGGATACTTACCCAAATTACCCAGGCCGATTCAGGTACAATCCTGTTTAATGGTCAGAGTTTAAATGGCAGTCATATTTACGAAATGGGTTATTTGCCCGAAGAAAGAGGACTTTACAAAAAAATGCAGGTAGCAGAGCAACTATTATACTTTGCTGAGCTTAAAGGTTTATCACCTAAAGATGCCAAGATTAAACTTAAATATTGGGTTGATAAATTTGAAATTCAATCGTGGTTAGGAAAAAAAGTTGAAGAACTATCAAAAGGAATGCAGCAAAAAATTCAGTTCATTGCCACTGTACTTCATGAACCTAAACTTATCATTTTAGATGAACCATTTTCAGGATTCGACCCAATCAATGCCCAATTGTTGGTAGATGAAATTTTACTACTTAAAGAAAAGGGTTGTACTATAATTTTTTCTACTCATCGAATGGATTCTGTTGAATTACTTTGTGATAAAATTGCATTAATCAATCGTTCAGAAAAAGTGCTTGAAGGTAATGTTGAAGACATAAAAAATCAATTCAAATCAAACACTTATGAAGTAATTTATGATGGTGAGAATTTAAATGAAAATGAAACTTTTTCAATAGAACATATTGATTCAAAAAAGAAAAAATCGGCATTAATATCTTTGAAACAAAACTTAAACAACAACCAAATTATTCAATCTATTATGAATCAAAATGTGGAGATTTTAAGTTTCTCTGAAAAACTTCCAAGCATGGAAGAAATCTTTATTAAGGCTGTTGAATCAAGTAATTTAAACAAATAGTATGAAAAAAATTTGGCTTGTAACAAAACGTGAATATATCACTAGGGTAAAAAAGAAATCGTTTTTGGTGATGACTCTTCTATCCCCTCTTCTAATTGTTTTATTCTACGGAATTATATTTTATTTCAGCTTTAACAAAGATATTTCCGATACATCAAAAAAAGTTCTAATTGTTGATGAATCTGGTAATTTTGAAAATCAATTAAAGAATAGTAAAACCATTTCATTTGAATATACTGATATTAAGAAAGATGATGTAGCAGAAGTTCTTGAAAGTGATGAAAACTATGGAATCATCTTCATTCCTGCCAATACTGATTCTATTAAAGAGCTTGAATTTTTAGGGAAAGAACAACCTAGCTTAAATACATTAGACTATATCGAATCTCAATTTTTATCTACCATTAAGAATAAAAAATTATCTGAAAAAGGAATTGATAAAGAGATTTTAACTCAGATAAATAGTCAAAAATTAAACCTAAAAACCATTAAATATACTGAAAAAGGTATTGAGAAAGGAAATTCTGGAGTTACTACAATGATTGGTTTTATTGGTGCTTTCCTTATTTATCTTTTTATATTTTTATATGGAATTCAAGTAATGAGAGGAGTTATTGAGGAGAAAACAAATCGCATTGTTGAAGTTATCATTTCATCTGTGAAACCTTTCCAATTGATGATGGGTAAAATTGTTGGTATTGCAATGGTTGGACTTACTCAATTTTTACTTTGGATTGTTTTAGTAAGTGTTTTAAGTGGACCTGTTTCAGGAACTGTTATGAATTTAATGGATGTTTCACCAACAGAAATTGCGGCTTCACAAGGTGCAAATATTCCAGAAAATACAAATGAAGGAGGAATTGGAGGGTTTATGAATGATTTAGGAAACTATAATTTCACTTTAATCCTTTGTATGTTTTTGTTCTACTTTATTAGTGGTTATTTGTTTTATGGTTCTTTGTTTGCAGCAATTGGTTCCGCCGTTGATAACGAAACCGATACTCAGCAATTTATGTTTCCTATGACAATGCCTTTAATACTCGCTTTTGTTCTTGCGCAAAGTGTTGTTGTGAATGCTCCGAATGGTTCAATTGCAGTTTGGCTTTCAATGATTCCGTTTACCAGCCCGGTTGTTATGATGGTGAGATTGCCTTTTGGTGTTCCGGTTTGGCAAATCCTCTTATCCATGTTATCAATGATTACCGGATTTATTTTTACAGTCTGGCTAGCAGGAAGAATTTATAGAATTGGTATTTTAACTTTTGGCAAAAAACCAAGTTACAAAGAGATTTGGAAATGGCTTTTTATGAATAATTAAATGAGCTCAAATCCAGCAAGAACTGTACTTAAAATAAAATCGTATCGCGCATTTTTAGGAACCCGTTTGTTTCTTACTTTGGGTTTTCAAATGCAGGCTGTTTTAGTGGGTTGGAGGATTTTTGAACTAACTAAAAACCCTTTATCACTTGGCTTAATTGGCTTGGCTGAAGCGATTCCGGCACTTTCTGTAGCCCTTTATGCCGGACATTTAGCAGATATCAAAAACAAAAAAAAGATTCTTTTAATTTGTCTTACCGGTTTAATTATTAGTAGTATTGGATTGTTTTTAAGCAATTCATCGCTGCTTCAAATTCAGAATGAATCAAGGGTTTTATTCATGTACTTCTTTATTTTTACAAGTGGAATTGCACGTGGATTTTATGCCCCTTCTTCATTTTCAATCATACCCAAATTAGTTCCTAAAGACTTATTAGTAAATGCCGGTACCTTAAATTCAACAGTTTGGCAATTTGCAGCTGTTGTTGGTCCGGCAATTGGTGGATTGATTTATGCTTTTGGCGGAATTGATTTGAGTTTTGGTATTATAATTTGTTTCATGTTAATTGGCTTCTTCAACCTCACAAGAGTTCATGGTGATTTTAGTCCAAGTGGCGGTCAGACTGAAGGAATCGCTTTAAGACTTAAAGAAGGAATCAGTTTTGTATTTAACAATAAGGTGATTCTATCAGCACTTTCTTTAGATTTATTTTCAGTTTTATTTGGAGGTGCAGTTGCTTTATTACCTGTATTTGCCAATGAAATATTAAAGGTAGGACCAGAAGGATTAGGAATTTTAAGAGCAGCTCCATCTTTGGGAGCAGTTATAACAATGAGTTTCCTTTCAATAAACAAAGCTATTCCACAACCAGGAAAAATTCTTATTGCTGCAGTGGCTGGATTTGGAATTTGTATGATTGGTTTTGGCTTATCTGAAAGTTTTATTCTATCAATTATACTCTTGTTTCTTAGTGGAGCATTTGACAGCGTAAGTGTTGTGATACGTTCAAATATCTTACAACTACAAACTCCTGATCATATGAGAGGAAGAGTTTCGGCAGTGAATACCATGTTTATTGGTTCAAGTAATGAAATTGGAGCTTTTGAAAGCGGTTTGGCTGCAAAACTAATGGGAACTGTACCATCAGTTGTTTTTGGAGGAATAATGACTCTGGCTATTGTTGGAATTACCCAAGTGAAAGCCAGAGCCCTTAAAAACTTGAAATTCGAATAGATAGGGCCAGCTGAAAAAAAGAGAAATAGTTCACATTATGGGGCGCTGCCAAATATAAATACAATTAAAGATTTTCAGCAGGCCCTAACTAAGATTTCGATTTCTTTTTAACTTCTTTAGTTTTTAATTGAATTGGATTTGGAACTAATTCTTCCAATAAAGCTACATCCAAAACTTCAAGCATGTTTTTAACAAAATGGAATTTTAAATCTTTTAAATAATCTGCTTTTATATCATCAATATCTTTTCTGTTTGCTTCACATAAAATAATATCGGTGATGCCTGCTCTTTTTGCAGCAAGAATTTTTTCTTTAACGCCTCCAATTGGTAATACTTTTCCTCTTAAAGTTATTTCACCTGTCATTGCCAAATTAGGCATTATCTTTCTTTGTGTGAAAACCGATGCCAATGAAGTTAACATGGTAATTCCTGCTGATGGTCCATCTTTAGGAACTGCACCTGCAGGCACATGTATATGCAAATCAAATTGTTCGAAAACTTCGGGATTGATTTGTAAATAAGCACAATGTGATTTTAAAAATGTTAATGCAGTAATAGCTGATTCCTTCATCACTTCACCTAAATGACCTGTTAAAGTCAGTTTTCCTTTTCCAGGAGTTAATCTGCTTTCTACAAAAAGTATCTCCCCTCCTACACTTGTCCAGGCTAATCCTGTAACAACACCGGCAACATCATTTCCTTGATAAATTTCTTTTTCTATTCTTTCTGCTCCAAGAATTTGGTGAACTTTTTCTAAAGTAAGTTTTTTATCATACTTGTTCTCCATCACTTTTTCTTTAGCAAAATGACGAGCAATTGAAGCAATCTGTTTTTCTAATCCGCGAACGCCACTTTCTCTAGTGTAAGATTCAACTATTTTCTCCAAAACATCAGCAGAAATATCAAAATCCTTGGCACCTAAACCATGGTTCTTTTTCTGACGTGGAATTAAGTATTTAATGGCAATTTGAATTTTTTCTTCGATGGTATAACCATTGATTTCAATGATTTCCATCCTATCCAATAAAGCAGGTTGAACAGTATCCAATGAATTTGCAGTAGCAATAAACATTACTTTCGACAAATCATATTCAATCTCAACATAGTTATCGTAAAAGCTACCATTTTGCTCTGGGTCTAAAACCTCTAGCAAAGCACTCGATGGATCTCCTCTAAAACTATTACCTAATTTATCAATTTCATCTAATACAAAAACAGGATTACCAGATTTTACTTTTTTCAGATTTTGTATGATTCTTCCTGGCATCGCACCAATATAGGTTCTGCGGTGTCCACGAATTTCACTTTCATCATGTAATCCACCTAAAGCAACTCTGGCATATTTACGTCCAAGTGCTTTTGCAATAGATTTACCCAATGATGTTTTACCTACTCCGGGAGGGCCGTACAAGCAAAGAATTGGACTTTTTAAATCATTTTTCAGTTTGATTACAGCCAAATATTCTAAGATTCTTTGTTTTACTTTTTCTAAGCCAAAATGGTCTTCATCAAGTATTTTTTGGGCTCTTTTTAAATCGAAATTATCTTTTGAAATTTCATCCCAAGGAAGATCCAACAGCAATTGTAAATAGTTAATCTGAATGCTGTAATCTGGAGCCATTGGATTGATTCTTCTTAATTTTTCAATCTCTTTTTGAAATGCTTCTTTTACATGAATTGCCCATTTCTTTTCATGAGAAGCTTTCATTAAGTTTTCAATTTCTCTTTCAGGAGAATCGCCACCTAATTCTTCTTGAATTGCTTTGATTTGTTGTTGCAAGAAGAAATCTCTTTGCTGTTTATCTAAATCGCCACGTACTTTACTTTCAATTTGGGCTTTAAGTTCTGTAAACTGAAAATCCTTATTTAAAGCCTCCAAAACTCTTGAAGCACGCGATTTGAAATCAAGTAATTCAAGAATTTGCTGTTTTACTGAAACTTCAGCATTTAAGTTAGAAGCAACAAAATTTACTAAATAACTTGGGGTTTTTATATTTCTGATTGCAATGCCGGCCTCACTTGGAATATGCGGCGACATTGAAACAATTTTTTGAGAAATTTCCTTGATTGATTCAACAATGGCTAATGACTCATCATCGCCATTATAGTCCATTTCTTCTAAAGCTTCAACCTCACAAGTTAAGTATGGTGTATTTGATATTTGCTTTAATAATTTAAACCTTCTTTTACCTTGAATAACAGCCATTGTGCTGCCATCAGGCATTTTAATCATTCTTACAATACTGGCCATTGTTCCATATACGTATATATCCTTCATTTCAGGATCTTCAGTATCAGAACTAAGCTGTGTAACAACACCAACCATTTTAGGACCCGTTTTATTTACATCCTTCAAAAGTTGAATAGAGCGGTCTCTTCCAACAGTAATTGGAATTACAACACCCGGAAACAAAACAGTATTTCTTAGCGGTAAAATTGGCAGAATTTCGGGAACATTTTCCTTGTTTAATGCCTCTTCTTCTTCCTGACTCAATAAAGATATAAAATCAGCTGAATCGGATTCGTCATTTATAAGATTGCTCAATAACAGATTATCAGGACCTTTTTTCATAATTTCTTAATATTAGTTCTCCGAAGAGCATACAATTTATTCAATTCACGTGCCATCATTTAAATTTGTCAATTATGGCAGTTAATTTTGGCTGAGTTGATGAATCAAAATCCCACAAGCAACAGCAGCATTTAAACTTTCAGCTTCTCCAATTCGAGGAATAGTAATAGTTTGACTTATAAATTCTTTTAAATCATCACTAATTCCACTTCCTTCATTACCTATTAATAAAATAGATGTATTTTTAATTTCAACCTGATTTACAGGAATTCCAAGCATATCGGCTGCTAAAACCGGGAGTTTTAAATCATTAAACCATTTCTTTAAATCTCCATAATGAACCCTAACTCTGCCGATAGAACCCATGCTTGATTGAATCACTTTATTATTATAACAATCGGCTGTTGATTCTGTGCAAAGAATATCTTTTATACCATACCAATCGGCAATTCTAATAATTGTACCCAGATTTCCCGGATCTTGAATGGTATCTAATGCAATTATTAATCGATTTTTCAACAAATCTTTACCTGAAATTTCAGGAATTTCAAACAATGCCAAAACCTCTCTCGGACTTTTTAAATTGCTGATTAGTTCCATTTCTTTCCCGCTTATAATCTGTATTTTAGAGGATGGAACATGAGCAAATTCTTTTTCAGAAATTACCTCTGAAAAACAATACAATTGTTTTAAATTCAATCCTGAAATTAACAAATCTCCCGTTAGCTTCTTACCTTCGGAAACGAAAACTTGGTGTTCAGTCCTTGCTTTCTTATCTTTCAACGACTTTATAAACTTGATATCAGACTTTAATAACATAGGAAAAATACTTTTGCTGGCTTTAATAGTTGGCTTTAGCGGTGCATGCAATATAGCTAAACATGCCCGTAATGAGGGAACCTTTCTTTATAAAAACAATATCAAAATTAAAGAAACCGAGATTGCACGTTTTTATTCTTCTGATTTAGAGTCACAACTTAAACAGGTTCCTAATAAAAAATTACTAGGATTTTATAGACTACGTCTTCGTTTTTATTATCTTGGAATTGGCGGAAACGATAATAAATTCAAGCGTTTTCTGAGATATAATATCGGAGAACCACCAGTAATTTTAGATAGTACTTACATCGACGCCGGTGTTAAAAGTATGAAGTCGTTTTTAAAAACTCAAGGTTTTTATTATCCTGAAATTACATATAAAATTTCCGGCAAAAAACACAAGGCAAATCTCAATTTTGATGTTTCTTTAGGTAAACCTTATATATTGTATAGTATTCGAAATCACATCTCAGATAAAAAAATCGATTCAATTGTAAATGCTAATGGTGATGACTCGTATTTGAGGGAAGGAAATCCCTTAAAGCTAGAAAATTTATTCAATGAACAAAACCGAATCACAGAGCTACTTCGAAGTAGTGGTTATTATTCGTTTAATAAAGAAGCCATTGAATTTGATTTTGATACTGCATGGGAATCCAATTATAGAAGTTTTATTGGGCTAAATATTAAAAATCCTGAAAATTTTAAACAGCATGAAATCTTTTCTATTAAAGACATCAATGTTGAAATTGATTTGCCGGGATTAAATGATAGTTTAAAATCAAAAGACACTTTAAAACTCGAAAACTATAATTTCATCAGCAATGGCTATAAACTCAATCCTAAATTATTTGCACCTCTAATTTCAGTAAGGCCTGGTAGTTTGTTTAGTCAAAGAAGATCAAATCGAACATTTCAAAGATTAAACGATTTGCAATTGTTTCGTTCAGTTAATATTTCAGCTAATATTAGTAATATCAAGGCTGATTCAAATAAACTTCATTATAATATCAGGTTAATTCCTGCCAAAAAGTATGATCTCTCATTTGAACCACAGATTATTACTACCGACCAAGCTAATTTGGTTACAGGTTCAACTTTTAGAAATTATGGTTTTGCTACCATGGCAACTACCAATATTAACAATATATTTAATGGAGCCGAAATCCTTCAGATTAGGTATCGAATTTCATTAGAGGCTCAAAGAGGTCCAACCATTCCTACAAAACCCTTTTTTAATAGTTTTGAATCAAGTTTAAGTGCCAATTTAATTATTCCAAAACTTATTGGTTTAGCCTTTTTGAATAATTCGTTTTCAAGTACAGTCAATAAAACAATTATTGCTTCATCTGTAATCTATGAACAAAATGTCAGTTGGTTGAGAAATGTATTTACTGTGGGTTTAAACTACCAATTTTCTAAAAGACAACTTACCTATAATTTTGCCCCTGCTGAAATTAGTTTTATTAAAACCAATTTCGCTAATGATGAACTTGAAATTCAAAGCAAAAATGATCCATATCTTCAAAGCATTTTCGCGAATAACCTTATAACAAATAGCCGTTTTGGATTACTCTATTCAAATCAGGGAAACAAAAAAATAAAGAATTATATCTACTTTAGATGGGATGCGATTGAAATTGCAGGAATTATTCCTCGCCTAATTTTTAAAGCATTAAATAAAGAAGAAAACGATAGCGGTTATTATACCATATACAATGTAAGATTCTTTAATTACATCAAATCTTATGCAGATTTTAGATACAATCATTTTTTAGATGTAAACAATCGAATAGTATTTAGGATAGCAGGTGGATTGGCTTTACCATTTTGGAATTCTCCGGATTTTGTGCCTTTCGACAAACGTTTCTTTAATGGAGGTGCAAATAGTATCAGAGCATTT
>JBMLOK010000453.1:0-1274 GCA_049243005.1 Bacteroidia bacterium
GCATCACCACTATTTCTTAAGGTATCATAAGGCATAGCAGCACCACCAAAAATATTGTTAGTGATTTGAACATTACCAGAACCAACAACAATACATTTCATAAAGTTGGTTGTACCAGTAGAACTGATATTTGAGAAAGTATTACTATCAATAATAATTGGATTTGTATTTGAAAGTGTGGTCGCTAAATTTATCATTGTTAAGCTTGATGAACTTACAAAAGCACTTCCACTTCTATTTGCCGATGAACCTCCAAAACTATTTCCTTTGATAATATGTCCATTACCTCCATTAACCGGAATTACAACCATTGCATTATTTTTTGTAATCTGCTGGTAGAAGCTATTGTTTAATATTCTCCAAAAGAAACCTGAAGTTGTACTTAGATTTATACCATTGAAACCAAAATTATAAATTTCATTTCCACTAATCGTATTGTAATCATTATCAGGCGTACCTTGAGAGAAAATAGCAGTATTAGGAATATTTGAAGTAGCAACTGTGCCAAGGGTATCCCTAAACATACAACCTATAACTGCATTTGAATCGTTTCCAGTAGCACCAGGTTTGTTCGACCCAAAGAAATTCAGCATACCTACAGTATTGTTTACACCTTCAATAATTACATTTCTAATGGTATCTCTTTGAGCATCATTTAATAAATTCAAAGTGGCAGCACCTTGAACTCTGTTCATAATTCTGATATACCTTCCACTACCATTAAAACTTCCATCAATAATTACTTTATCGGCACCATCAAGACGTATTACAGCAGAATTCGAGGTTGTTATAGATGCAGTTAAACTTCTTAAAGTTGCCGCATCCGGAACAATACTAATTGTAAAGTCATTGTTATCTTTAGGCATTTCATTTAAAGCAATTGTTCCCGGTTCTTCAATATCTGATGTTAACTGGAGTGTAACATTTCCTGAAATACTTCCATTATTCAATGCTTGAAACGCACCACCTACACCTGTTAAAGTGGCGAAAGTTTGTCCGGCACCTACAGAATATGTTCCTGAATAAGGAATTAAAATAGTATAAGAGCTATTCAATACCGGATGAGAAATAATTGAATTCACATCGGTAGCTTCTACTCCACCCGGATTAGAAGCAATGTTTGAATTGATACTTGAATCTTGTGCAATTACATAATAATATAAAGAATCACCTGCTATTAGTCCTCCTACATTGATTGGGTCTATGGTAAAGTTCCAAGACCCTGTAAATTTATCTCCGCTGGTGAGTACTCCCGGAGCAGAGAAATAAGTACC
>JBMLOK010000454.1:0-1028 GCA_049243005.1 Bacteroidia bacterium
CCAAACATACCTAAATTACTAATGGTAAATGTATTTCCCTCGAACTCGTTTGGTTGTAATTTTTTGTTTTTAGCTTTATCAGCCAATTGTTTTACCTCAGCACTAATGTGGGCAATGCTTTTATTGTCTGCAAATTTTACAACCGGTACAATCAATCCATCTTCAATAGCTACTGCTACTCCAATATGGATATGGTGATTGTATCTGATTTTATCACCTAACCAAGATGTATTTACATTTGGATTTTTTCTTAAACTCAATGCCACAGCTTTGATGATGATATCGTTCATCGAGATTTTTACATCTGTGAACTCATTCATTTGTTTTCTGGCAGCAATAGCCTTATCCATGTTAATCGACATGGTTAAGTAGAAATGAGGAGCAGTATGTTTGCTTTCGCTTAAGCGACGAGCAATTACTTTTCTCATTTGACTCAAATTCACTTCCTCAAAACTTTCCTGAGCAACGATTTGTGGCAAACTTACTGCACTTGCTGCAGGAGCAGAAGCTGGTTTGCTAGCCGGAGTGAAGTTTTCAATGTCTTTTTTAATGATTCTTCCATTGTCTCCACTTCCTTGAACTTGAGAAAGATCAATGCCTTTTTCTTTAGCAATATTTTTAGCTAATGGAGAAGCTTTTACTCTTCCATCATTGTTGTTAGAAGCCTGAACTGATGCAACAGGTGCATTAGAAACCTCCTCGGTTTTAACTTCCTCTGCTACAGGAGCTGCAGCAGCCGGAGCAGCAGTTGTAGAAGCGCCTGCTAATAAAGCAGAAATATCTTCTCCTTTCTGACCAACAATTGCAATTAATGCATCAACCGGAACAGAACCACCAGCAGGAATTCCTATATGTAAAAGTGTACCTTTTACATAGTTTTCCAACTCCATAGTTGCCTTATCGGTTTCTACCTCTGCAAGGATATCACCGGATTTAATATCATCACCCACCTGTTTTAGCCATGAAACAATAACACCTTCGGTCATTGTATCGCTCATTTTGGGCATGCGGATTACTTCAGCCATTTT
>JBMLOK010000455.1:0-13599 GCA_049243005.1 Bacteroidia bacterium
TTGTGCTTCGGAAACTCGTAACTTCTGTTTGGCCCAGAAATGCGAAGCAGCGGGCTTTGGCCCTTCAAATTAAATCAATAACCGGTTTTAAACCGAGTCGTTTGGTTTGCTACGAGCAAGCTTTGCGACATCATTCTGTCTCTAAAACGATTCATCACAATGGGTCTAGAGATAGTAATGAGAGATTGGAATTTCTCGGCGATGCCATGTTGAATGCTGTCATCGCCGAGTATTTATTCAAAAAATACCCTTACCAGGATGAGGGTTTCCTAACTCAACTTCGTTCCAAAATTGTGAGTCGTGAAAGCCTCAACGACCTTGCCATGAAAATTCAATTAAATAAATTGGTTGTTTATGACAGGCGTAGCATGCACAATATCAATCTTAGAAACAGCATTTTTGGAAATGCACTCGAAGCTTTTCTTGGAGCCATTTTTCTTGATGGTGGTTTTTCAACTTGCCGCGATTTTATTCTAGATAAATTACTCAAATACCACGTTGATGTAGATAAATTAGAGCATACAGAAACTAATTTTAAAGGTAGATTGATAGAATTTGGTCAGAAAAAATCATTAAATGTTGAGTTTGATGTTGAAGAAAGACCTGATGGAAAACAAAAATTGTTTACAATTAAAGTTCTGGTAAACAAAGAAATAAAAGGTCAGGCAGAACATACAAATAAGAAAAAAGCCGAACAAATGGCTGCTCAAAAAGCCTTGGATTCAATTCCAGAATACACTACTTATTTAGCTGCAAATTAAGTTTTTGTTATATTGTGTAACAATCAAACTTACACATGAGCACTATTTCCGAAATTATTTCTACTGATTTGGCCGAATATGGTGAAATCAAAGACCAGATTAAAGCAATTAAAAAATTTGTCTCTAAGCTTGAAGTCAAGGAAGGAAAAAAGTTTGAGCTCAAAAAATTTAAAACAAATATTTCGAATAAACCCTTTGAAAAAGTTGAAGGTGAATTGTTGCTTGAATTAGGTTTAAAAGCACTATCAGTTTTTCAGGATAAGTTTTATGCTGAAGGAAAGAGAAGTTTTTTAATCATCCTTCAAGCCATGGATGCTGCGGGAAAAGATGGTGCAATAAAGTATGTAATGGGTGGATTAAATCCACAGGGGGTGCGGGTTACAAGCTTTAAGGTTCCTTCAAAAGAAGAACTATCACATGATTTTTTATGGAGACATTATAAAGCTCTTCCTTCCAAAGGTGAAATCGGGATTTTTAATCGTTCACATTACGAAAATGTTTTAGTTACACGTGTTCATCCTGAATATATTTTAAATGAACATATTCCGGGAATTGATTCAGTTGATGATGTTAATGAGAAGTTTTGGGAAAATAGATTCAAACAAATCAATCATTTCGAAAAAACTTTATCGGATTCAGGAACCGTGATTTTGAAGTTCTTTTTACATGTTTCAAAAGATATTCAAAAGGAACGTTTATTGGAAAGAATTGAAGAAAAAGGTAAAAACTGGAAATTCTCTTCAGGTGATTTAGCTGAAAGAAAACTCTGGGACAATTATATGTCGGCTTATGAAGAAATGATTTCAGCTACTTCAACAAAAGAAGCACCATGGTTTGTTTTACCTGCAGATGATAAATGGTTTGCTCGTTTATGTATGAGCACAATCATTCAAAATTGTTTTGATGATATGAATCCGAAGTATCCAAAATTAAATTTGTTTGAAGAAGCGGAGATTCTTAAATGCAGAGAACTACTCTTAAAAGATTAAAGATTCTGTTTTTGGATATTCTATTCTTGTTAGGTATAAACCATGCGCAGGAACTGATTGTCCGGCCTCCGACCTGTTTTTACTTTCTAGAATTTTGATAAAGTCATCAATTGAACAACGGTTTAATCCAACTTCTACTAGTGTTCCAACAATTGCTCTAACCATGTTCCTTAGGAATCTATCGGCTTGGATATAAAATATTAACAAACCATTTTCGTGTTGAATCCATTTAGCTTCATCAATTCTGCAAATGAAGGTATTTACCTGTGTATGTACTTTTGAAAAGCATTCAAAATCAGAATAGTTCTTTAATAATGAAGCTGCTTCATTCATTTTATTGATATCTAAATCACGGTAAAAACACCAGCTTAATTCTTGTAAAAAGGGGTTTAATCTGTTTGAAATATGGTACTCGTAGGTTCTCGAAATTGCATCAAATCTTGCATGAAATCTATCAGGCACTTTAAAAGCTCTATAAACTGAAATGTCTTTCGGTAATATTGCATTTAACTGGTAACAAAATTTGCCTGTATCTAATTCATTTTCTGATTCAAAGTGTGCATAATATTGACGAGCATGAACACCAGTATCAGTTCTTCCACAACCTGTAATTTCTGTAGGTACTTTTAATAAAATTTGTAATTTATTTTCAATTTCAGCTTGAACAGAATGCGCATTTTGTTGCACCTGCCAGCCATGGTAGTTTTTTCCGTTATAAGCAAGTTCTAAAAAGTAGCGCAATTTTTTTTGTTTATTGGCAAATCTAAGCTACAATCCCTTTTCTTCAATTTTTTCCTTGATTAGTTTTTTGAAAATTTTAATTCTTTCCTGCCAGGTATTTGCTTGAGCAGTTTGAATTCGTTCTTTTCGTTTCTCTTCTGAATTATCATTCATTGCCAAATCAATGTTTTGAATAAATTCATCGTGGTTTTCTGATAAATAAACTACATTTTTAAGGGTTCTGATATCTTGAGAAAAGTTGCTGCTAATGATTGGCAAACCGAATAAAAGGTATTCATTTATTTTTAAAGGATAAATACTTTCAGTTAGGGTATTTTTTAAAAATGGAATGATAGCACAATCTGCAAATGCTAAGTAATTCTTTAATTGAATTGCGGGTTTAGGACCAACAAAAAGAATGTTCTTAAAATTAATTAGACCGGTTTCAATTAAATCAGTTTGGTCGTAAGTGCCTATAAGAACCAAGGTGTACTCAGATTTTTCAGAAGCAATCTTTTTTAATAGCTCGAAGTCGATTCTAAGTTTACTTAATCTACCCATAAACAAAATGATTCGACTGTTTAAATTTAATAATTCAATAGGTTTTTGAGCTAATTCATTTTCAAAAGAAAAAAGTTCAGGATCGACAGCATTAGGGATTCTATGAGCCGGCATTTTATTAGTGCCTAATTTTTCAGCCAATTTGAAGGAACTAGTAAATAAAATATCAGCTTTCTCAATAGCTTCTTTTTCCTTTTTTATTCCATGTTTTGCGATGTATTTTTCTTGGGAAATATCATCGCTGCTTCTGTATATTTTTAAAATTGGGGCCTTTATTTTTGAGTTAAAAATATCGAAATAACTAGGAAGAAAAGAATTGAAGTAAACATAATTCTGTATATTATAATCCTGAATTGTTTTTTCGATAACAGTTGAAACTAATGATTTATTGTATTTTAAAGCGAATTCATAAAGGAAACCTTCAGGCAAAAAATTGATAGGGATACTCATTTTTGGAGTAACCGAAATCATGCTGGTTCCATTCAGATTTACTTTTTTATAAATATTTTTTCCATGGAGAATTGCCTCCTTCCTAATTGAAATAGGATTTAATTCTTTTTCAATTAAATAGTCCTTGTATGAAAAAGGTCTGTCGATATAAAATACCCTGTTTGTTTTGGCAAATTCTTTAGCAATACCCAAAATTGAGGAGTAAAGCGTATTGTCCCATCTTGCCAAACCTAGTATAATTAAATCGTAGTTTTCCTTCATTTAAGGCTATGAATATACCTGATAGTATTTGACTTTTCAAAGATAATCTGAACGAAGAAATTAGTATAGGCTTAGAGTTTTAATAATTCATCAATTTTAAACCAAGTAGCCCATTAGAATAATGAAATGGGCTAAAAAATGTGTATTTTTGTAGCTTATTTAAAGAAAACAGAGAGGATTTTCATGCAAGAATTTTTAATTAAAGACTTAGCTGCTTATGAGGGTAAACAAGTTACTCTGAAAGGTTGGGCAAGTAACAAACGCGAAGGTAAAGGCTTGGCTTTTATTATTTTAAGAGATGGTACCGGTTGGTGCCAATGTGTTGTTTCACAAGAATCTGTATCTGAAGAAATTTTCAATGAAGCTAAAAAAGTAACACTTGAAAGTTCTCTTGAATTAACGGGTTTAGTTGTAAAAGATGAACGCCAGATTGGTGGATATGAAATTCAGGTAAATAATTTAAATCTAATTGGAACCTCTCTTGAATATCCTATTGCTAAGAAAGAACATGGTGTTGATTTTCTTACAGATAACCGTCATTTATGGTTAAGAAGCCAACGTCAATGGGCTATTATGAAAATTCGTAATAGAATCATTTTTGCGATTCATGAGTTTTTCCAAAATGATGGTTTTGTTCAAATGGATGCGCCAATTTTTACAGGTAATGCTTGTGAAGGAACATCAAATTTGTTTGAAACTGATTTCTACGGTGACCCTGCTTATTTGAGTCAGAGTGGACAGTTATACGGAGAAGCAATGGCTTTTTCTTTGGGCAAAATTTATACTTTCGGTCCTACATTCCGTGCAGAGAAATCAAAAACCAGAAGACATTTAAGTGAGTTCTGGATGATTGAACCTGAAATGATTTTCCATGATATTTTCGATAATATGGATTTGATTGAAAGATTCCTTCGTGCTGTAGTTTCTTCTGTTTTAAATGATTGTAAAAAGGAATTAGAGATTGTTGGAAGAGATACTTCTGTATTAGAAAACATTATCAAACCTTTTCCTCGTTTAACGTACGATGAAGCTGTAAAAATCATTAAAGGTGAAGTTGATGTTAATGGTAAAAATGCCATCACTTCATTGGAAGATGAAATGAAGAAAGTTGAAGCCAGAATTATTGAAATCAATATAGATATAGCTGCCAGAGAAGAAAAAATTAAAACTCCGGGAATGAAAAAAGGAGAGATTGGTTTTAATCAGGCACAAATCGATAAATTGAAACAAGAATTAGCTGATTTGGAAGAACAAGCCAGAAACATTCCTCAATGGTTGAACAGTGCAAGAAACTTCGAATACGGAAACGATTTTGGTGGTTCAGATGAAACAGTTTTAACTCGTTTGTTTGATGTGCCAATTATGGTTTACAACTGGCCACATGAGGTAAAAGCATTCTACCTAAAACGCGATCCTAATGATAGTAGATTTGCTCGTGGAGTAGATACTTTGGCTCCTGAAGGTTATGGCGAAATTGTTGGTGGTGGTGAACGTGAAACTGATGTGAATTTATTGATTGATAAAATCAATGAACACGAATTACCAATGCAGGCTTTTGAATGGTATTTGGATTTAAGAAGATATGGAACTGTACCTCATGCCGGTTTTGGTTTGGGATTAGAGCGTTTGGTTACCTGGATTTGTAAACTGCCGCATGTAAGAGAAAGTATTCCTTTCCCTCGTATGTACGGTAGATTATTGCCTTAACATTTATTTTTTTATGAAGCCTCAATTTGTGAAGTCTATATTGGGACTTAGTGTTTTTCTATTGCTTTCTGTTCATGCATTGGCACAAGAAAAAACCAAGTTCGAAAAGCTCATGGATTGGGGCTATAAAATTATGGAGGGTGATAGTGCAAAGCCAAGAAAAGCGGTTTTAGTTCTATTACCAATATGGGGTGTTAGTCCTGAAACAGGCTGGCAACTGGGCATTTCTGCAGGTTATTTGCTAAAATTTTCTCAGGATAGTTTAACAAGGCCATCTATTGTTCGTTTGAACTGGCAGTTTACAGAAAAGAAACAGCTAAGCATTAGGCCTTCTGTAGATTTATTTCTGAAAGGAAATAAGTACAATATCAAAGGGCAATTTGTATACAATAAATTCAATGAAAATTTCTGGGGAATTGGAAACAATACACTAAAGGATGACAAAGAGCTGAATAATTTTCAGCAGTACAAATTGAATTTTCGCTTTTTAAGGCAATTTTTTAAAGGTGTATATATTGGTCCTCAAATACAATATGAAAAACTATTTAATCTTGAACTTCAGGAAAATAGTAAGTTTTTAAACAAAGGAATTGCTGGTCTTGATGGATTTGAAACTTTGGGTTTAGGAATTGTATGTGTTTATGATAACAGAGACCATGTTTTTTATACCAAAAAGGGAGTTTATTTGGAGGTCTCAAGTATCTGGAATAACAAGTCAATAGGCGGACAGTTCAATCACAGCAACTATTTTATAGATCTTAGAAAGTTTAAAACCCTTTGGAAAAACAATGTACTTGCATTTCAAACGGTTGGAGCAATAAATATTGGTACAACACCATACCGACAATTAGGAACCATTGGAAATGAAGCCTACATGCGTGGTTATTATAATGGTAGGTTCCGCGACCAGCATATGTTTGCAACGCAAGCCGAATTAAGAAAAACTGTTTGGGGTCCGTTTGGAATGGTTGTTTTTGCAGGTATGGGAAATGTTGGAAACAATCCTGAAGATTTGTTTTCTTCTCTTAAACCAAATTATGGATTGGGTATACGAGGAGTAGTTCTAAGAAAGGAACATGTCAATTTTAGAATTGATTTGGGTTTTGGCAGCAAGCGAATTAATGGTTTGTATCTAACTATGGCTGAAGCTTTTTAATCATTACCATGTTTTCATAACAATTGGTTTCCATCTGAAAAGGAACTGTTCCTTGTGCTTCAAAACCCATTTTTTCGTAAAACGAAATTGCTTTAGGATTCAAAGCCCAAACACATAACCAATATTCTGAATATCCTTTATTACGAATCATTTTCTCAGCTTCAAGGACTAATTGTGTTCCAATTTTCTGTCTGCTAAAAGCCTCAAGAATATACAGTTTGCTAAGTTCAGGTCTTGAAATTCCGTCAATAGGATTTTGCTTATCGTAGCAAATTTCAGTTACACCCAATAAATTATTTTTTAGATCAGCCACAAGCTGAAAGCCTTCATCTTTCTCGATTTTACTTTCTAGGAAAACAGGTGAAAATTGCTCTTCAATAAAGTTTGCATATTCATCTGAAACACCTTCAAATCCATAGGTATGGATATAAACTGTTTTATAAAGAATAGATAATTTCTTTGCATCATTAGGTCTGGCCGGCCTAATCTGAATTTCAGAATCCATAAAAGTATAATATTAAGAATTATACTTATCGTACAAATGCAATAGTATTCCGTCTTTTAGACCTGTATTAGCAGGTGCATAAACCTTTTCAATATTTGCCCAACTCAGAATTCTTAAATAGATATCAGCTGAAACGTCAATAATATCAGCTCTATCAGGATTAAGTTTAAGTTGTTCAATTCTTTCTTGTAAAGACATTTTAGAAACCTTTCTATGAAAGGTTTTTAATTGTTCGCGGGTAAAAGTTAAATCCGATGACTCTTCATTAATTAAGTGGAAAATTTTATTGATAGTTCCACTAGTAACAATTGCTTCGAGTTTATCTAAACCTGCTGTTTTGTGTTTAACCCAATGTTCAATTGTTTGCCAGGTTTTTTCTTTAACTGCGCCATCATAAGCACGCACAGTACCAATATCAAACGAAACAGAATTAATGATTTTACAATCTTTAATTACTGTCATTTCGGTACTACCTCCACCTACATCTATTGTTAAATAGTTCTTGCCTTTTTCAAAAAATTGTGAAATTGATTTTAGGATGATTTCGCTTTCTTTTTGTCCATCAATAATCTGGATTTTCAGACCAAATTCTTCTTCAATTTTCCTGACAATTTTTTGTCCGTTTTCTGCTTCTCTCATAGCAGAAGTTGCACACGCCATATAATGATCCACTTCAAAAGCTTCAAGCATTAAATGAAAAGCGTGCATGGCTTTGGTAAAGAGTTTTCGTTTTTCTTTGCTGATGTATTTGTCTTTAAAAGCATCATCACCTAATCGAACAGGTATTCTAACAAATTCTACCTTTTTGAATTTTTCTTCTCCGGGATCATTTTCAACTGTTCTTACAATTTGTAATCGAACAGCATTTGAACCAATATCAATGGCAGCAAGTTTCATGTAAATTAAGGCTTAATTAGTTTGATAAACCAAGGTAAACGGTTCATTTTTAATCTGTAATAATGGAATTTTTCAGCGCCAAAACTCTTGAAGAAACGCGCTATTCCGGGAATTTCTGAACCTTCAAAATCCAGAACCATTTTGTGTTCAGCAAACTGAAAAATCAGATTGTCGAATAAAAAGTGCATAGCTCCGGCATCTCTACCTGATTCAGATGCAGTTCCTAAAATAAAAATAATTCGATTTCTATGACTTAAAAATAAACCTGCAGCTAGTAACTCATTGGTTTTATTGTAAACAGCTCTGGCAATTAATTTTTTTCTTTGCCAGGCTTCTTCAATGAGCTCAGAAAATCTTTGGTAATCTGCTTCTTTAACACCCTTGGTCACAATTCCTTTATGAAGTTTGTAGAAATTAATGATGTCGGCATGTGGAATTGTCTTGATTTCAATCTCCTGCTTTTTGGCTTTTTTGAGGTTCCTTTTGGCTTGCTCGTTATAGTCTTTGTAGATTTTATCGTAGGATTTATTTAGGTTAAGTAGGTAATTTTTTGTCTTTTTAACCTTGAATCTTTCATCCAATAAATGGTTTTGTTCATTTAGTTGAATTTCAATAAATCTGAATTTTTTGGGAATAGCCTCAATAAATTCTCGTAAAACTTCCTGACGAATTTCAAGCTTGCTAAAAACGCCTAATTGTTGTGTAAAGAAAGGCTGGTATAAGTAGTTAAGAAAATACTTTCTTCCTTTAGTAAGTGGCATTACTGCCGTATAATCGTCCAACACCAAGGCTTCCCATCCGGGTGAAACTGCATCGAGATACCAGGAAGAAGCGTAGATAAGCGAGTTAATGGATTGTTCAATGCAAACATCCCATTTGGCTCTATCTACATCCTGGTGTTGGAGATATTGTATCAAGGTTTTAATTAAAAAGGAAGGTCGTCAGTAGCTGAATCTGAAGTGAATTGTGGTTCAGGATCTGCATAAAAAGTTTCACCTGCTGCGGGTGCTGATGATGAACTTGCAGGTCCATTTAATTCAATTTTCCAAGCACGGATATCTGTATACCATCTTCCATTGTACTCTCTTGATTCAATATTAAGGGATGCCTTAATTTCGTGACCAACTGCAAATTTCTTTAATTCCTGAACTTTATCGTTCATTACACTCATACAAACTTTGCGAGGATATTGTTCCATAGTTTCAATAACAAACTCCTGTTTTGACCAAGGTTTTCCTGCTTTACTTTGACCGTTTGTTTCAGGCATTACCTGAATGATTTTTCCGATGATATCTAGTGCCATATGTTTAATTATTATGTTTTTTCTATTACAAGTTAATCATTAATTCAAATTCTGAAAATTTGATTTTAATGATTTTATTTTTTTGTGCTAATTCCTAATTCGTCTAATTGTTTTAAAGCGATTTCTGAAGGTGCATCAATCATGACATCTCTACCTGAATTATTTTTAGGGAATGCAATGAAATCTCTAATCGAATCAGCTCCTCCGAATAAAGAGCATAATCTGTCGAAACCAAAGGCAATTCCTGCATGTGGTGGTGCTCCAAATTCAAAAGCATTCATTAAAAAGCCGAATTGTTTCTGCGCTTCTTCATCAGTAAAACCTAAAAGCGTGAACATTTTCTTTTGTAAATCTTTGTTGAAAATACGTACAGATCCTCCGCCTACTTCAACACCATTAATTACCATATCGTAGGCATTGGCACGCGGACTCACACAATCTTCACTTAGTTTATTTTCTGCCTGTAATTGTAGCATTTCATCTACAATTGCAATATCTTCAGGTTTTGGTGAAGTGAATGGATGATGCATAGCAAAAAATCTTCCTTCTTCTTCAATGAATTCCAATAGAGGAAAATCGATTACCCACAAACAAGAGAATTTATTTTTATCTCTTAAACCTAATCTGCTTCCCATTTCTAAACGCAATTCGTTTAAGGCTTTTCTTGTTTTATCGGCTTTACCTGCAAGAATTAATATCAAATCACCAGCTTCTGCATTCATTGCTTCAGCCCATGTTTTTAAAGCAGCTTCATCAAAGAATTTATCTACACTCGATTTGATAGATCCATCTGCATTCACCCTTGCGTAAACCAATCCGCTTGCACCAACCTGTGGACGTTTTACAAAGTCAGTCAATTCATCTAATTGTTTGCGGGTATAATCGGCGCATCCTTTTGCACAAATTCCAACAACCAATTCAGCATCATCAAATACTTTAAAGTTTTTGCCTTTTGTCAAATCATTTAATTCCACAAAACGCATATCGAAACGAGTATCAGGTTTGTCTGAACCATAAAATTTCATGGCATCAGCATAAGTCATTCTTGGAAGTGAATCGATTTCAATTCCTTTTACTTCCTTAAATAAATACTTCACCAAAGCTTCAAACATATTGAGCACATCTTCCTGCTCAACAAAACTCATTTCACAGTCTATCTGTGTAAACTCCGGTTGTCTATCGGCACGTAAATCCTCATCCCTAAAACATTTTACAATTTGATAATAACGATCAAATCCACTTACCATCAATAATTGTTTAAAGGTTTGTGGTGATTGAGGCAAAGCGTAAAACTCACCCTGATTCATTCTGCTTGGAACCACAAAATCACGTGCACCTTCGGGAGTTGATTTAATTAAAACAGGTGTTTCTACTTCTATAAAATCCTGGTTATCGAGGAAGGTACGGGTATGTCTGGCAACCTGGTGACGTAATTGCAAGTTCGCTCTTACATTATTTCTTCTTAAATCGAGGTAACGGTATTTCATGCGAAGTTCATCGCCACCATCTGTATTATCTTCTATGGTAAAAGGAGGAGTAATTGCCTCGTTTAAAACCTGAATTTTAGTAACTTCAATTTCGATATCTCCTGTTGGAAGGTTTGCATTTTTGTTCTCTCTTTCCTTTACCAAACCACTAACCTGCAAAACAAATTCACGACCTAATTTGCGAGCAGCGCTGCACAAATCGGCATTGGTATCCATATTAAAAGCTAATTGAGTTAAACCATAACGGTCTCTCAAATCGATAAAGGTCATCCCTCCTAAATCTCTGCTTTTCTGAATCCATCCGCATAAAACAACTTCTTTTCCAGCATCCGATAATCTGAGCTCTCCACAAGTATTCGATCTTAACATAGTTCTGTTTTTTTGTTTCTAATTTGGGTTCTGTCCAAAGGAGCGCGAAAATAGAAAATTTGAGGCAGATTTTTGTTTCAAAATAGTGTATCAAAGTAGTTGTGTTGAGAATAAGGCAATATTTCTGCTGATTGCCTTTACTTTTGTTAAAAAAATAAAAAAATGGGAGAACTATTCAGTGACGAATATTTTATGGAAATGGCCTATAAGGAAGCCCAAAAAGCTTTTGATGAAGGTGAAGTTCCGGTTGGAGCAATTGTTGTTTGTGAAAATAGAATCATTGGAAAAGGATACAATCTTACTGAAAGACTACATGATGTAACTGCCCATGCTGAAATGCAAGCAATTACCGCAGCCTCAAATTATTTAGGGGCGAAATATCTGGTTGATTGCCGCTTATATGTTACACTTGAACCTTGTATTATGTGTGCAGGTGCTATTTATTGGGCACAATTAGGTGAATTAATTATTGGCGCTGCCGATTCTAAAAGAGGATTTTTAAGGGAAGGAAAACACTTAATTCATCCTAAAACAGAAATTCGAAATGGAGTTTTAGAAGACAAATGCAGTTTATTGGTAAAAGACTTTTTTAAAACACTAAGGTAAATTGTTATAATGAGAGTCGTATTTGGTTTAAAATCCATGAAATTTAAAACCTTTCATAGTGATGATGATAAATTGAATTTTTTATCTCTGAATAATGATAGTCTGGAAGTCAGACAGCAGTATTTTCATCTATATTTTCTACCGGTTTTTCCTTTAACAAAACAATATTTTATAGTTTCCAAAAGTGGAATTAAAAGAGGAGTAACAGAAGCTGAATTAGAAAAGATTCGTGAAAGCTCCATTCCATACAAATTTCCATTTTTGAGTTTCAGTTTCCCTATTCTGGTAGTTTTGGGATTTTTAGCTTATTACCTCATTACGAATGTTGATTATTTCCTTGCAGAAAGAAATAACGAGAAACAATTGAAGGAATATTATTCAAGACTTCGAGTTGACTTAAATAGGGCCCAAAAGAATGATATATTGATATTTTACAGGAGCCGTGTTCCTGCATCTGAAGCAAGTACCGAAGAGGAACAGGAATGGATGAATTATGACTTGATGAAAATTGGGGCTTGGGTAAAAGAACGAAAAGGGAATCAATTTACGATTTGTTTTATTGAAGATGGAACAATTGATTTTAACTCCTTAAATCAACAAGACCTCGATAAAATTCCGGATTTGCCTTATCTCAAAGAGTGTAATGTGGAAATGAACCTTAATGATTTAGAATCTTCGATTCCCAAGGAAGCCTTACACTTTTTTCAGCCACAGAAAGCTGTGGTTAAATTAGGAAACAGGGAAGGCTATTATAGTTTAGATAAAATTGTTAGTATCAGACTTCCAAAACCTGAAATCATGATGGCACAAGGACTTGAATCGAATGGGAAATACATTTTGATGAACCTGGCTAATATGGGAGTAGATGCACAAATTGAAGAAATACGAACTATTTATGGGAATCTGGATTGGAAAGAAAAGTTTCCAAAAGATTTTCCGGAGTGTTCAAGAGAAAACGGCTGTAGTATTCAGTTAGGTGCTACTTTTAAAAAAGATATTTTCCCAATTCAAGTGGCAAAAATGAAGCTAAGCTATGGTAAAGGGAACTGGATTACCTACATGATTGTGGTTAGTAATGAAGATATTAATCTGATTGAAATCTATAAGAATTAGAAGCTTAAAACCTTTTGTTTGATAAACGTGTTAATTAATTAGGCAATCATATGTGGCCAAATTTTAAACACATATATTCGTAAACTAAATTATAAAAAAATGGCATTTGAATTACCGAAACTCGGATACGAGTACAACGCTCTTGAGCCGCACATCGATGCGCGCACAATGGAAATCCATCATTCTAAGCACCACAATGCTTATGTAACCAATTTAAACAATGCAATTGCCGGAACTGATACTGAAAAGTTGAGTTTGGAAGAAATTTGCAAAAACATCAGCAAACACCCTGTTGCAGTAAGAAACAATGGTGGTGGACATTTTAACCACAGCATGTTCTGGAATATTCTTAGTGGAACTCCTTCTTCTCCATCTGCTGAATTAGCTGCTGCTATCGAATCAGATTTGGGTGGAATGGATAAATTCAAAGAAGAATTCAACAAAGCTGCTACAACAAGATTTGGTTCAGGTTGGGCATGGTTAAGCGTAAATGCTGATAAAAAATTAGTTGTTTCTTCAACTCCAAATCAAGACAATCCTTTAATGGATGTAGCTGATGTAAAAGGAACTCCAATTTTAGGATTAGATGTTTGGGAGCATGCTTATTATTTGCATTACCAAAACCGCAGACCTGATTATATTGGTGCATTCTGGAATGTAATCAACTGGACAGAAGTAAGCAGAATGTACGCTGAAGCTGTAAAATAATTTATT
>JBMLOK010000456.1:0-1870 GCA_049243005.1 Bacteroidia bacterium
GATAAATCTTTCAAAACCAAAAGTGAAATTGTTTTAGAAAGTATTTATAGTGAATCGGAAGTATTGGTTGAAAGTTTTATTGAAGGACGAGAATTTTCATGCATAGTAATCAGACAAGAAGATGGAACTCCAGTTGCATTACCTCCTACAGAAATTGTGAAAGGAAAAGAAGTATTTGATTACAGAAGCAAATACCTTCCGGGTTTAAGCAGAAAAGTAACTCCTATTGATATTGAAGACAGCAAAATTGAGGACATCAGAAAAGCATGTACCGCATTATTCAGTCACTTCAATTTCCATGTTTATGCGCGTATCGATGGTTTCTTAAGTAGTAAAGGAGAATTATTTTTGAATGATCCCAATACCACTTCAGGAATGATGCCTTCATCTTTTTTCTTTCATCAAGCAGCTGAAATTGGTTTGAACCCATCGCAGTTTTTAACTTATATCATAAGAACTTCAATTGCAGAAAGAGTTAGAAGTCTTTCTATTCACTATTTGTATGCTGATTTATTAAACAGAATTGATTTACTTATCGACTTACAAAGCAGCAAAAAAACCAAAAAGAAAAGGGTTGCTGTTATGATGGGTGGTTATAGTTCAGAAAGACATATTTCTGTAGAAAGTGGAAGAAACATTTTCGAAAAACTAGCTTCATCAGATAAGTATGAGGCATTTCCTGTTTTTGTTACCGGAAATGATGAATCACATTCTCTACACTTATTACCGGTTCATGTGATGCTTAAAGACAATGCAGATGATATCAAGGAAAAGGTATTGCATTACAAAAGAGCCGGAATCATGAATAAAATTGCTGATGAATGTAAAACCATCCTTAAAAAATATAGCAATATTGAATTGTTTGAGCCAAGAGAAATTACCTATGCTGAATTGAAAAAGATGGCTGATTGTGTATTCATTGCTTTACATGGACGTCCGGGTGAAGATGGAACCATTCAAAAAGAATTGAATAAAATCAAGATGCCTTATAATGGTTCTGGAGTTGAAAGTTCTCAATTAACCATCAATAAATTCAACACAAATGAACTATTGAAAAAGAAAGGATTTTTAGTTGCAGAACACGCATTAATAGCAGAAGCAGATTGGAAAGAAAATCAAGAAAAATGCATAGCTAAAATTGAAAAGATTGGCTATCCATTAATTGCTAAACCAGCTGATGATGGCTGCAGTAGTGCTGTTAAAAAGATAAAAAACAGAGAACAATTATTGGCATTTGCTGATGGAGCTTTCAGACCCGGATTAGAAATCAGTCAGGAGCTTGCTGAACGTCTTCAATTAAAACCGAAAGAAGAGTTTCCTAAAAAGCCTCATTTCCTAATAGAAAAATTTGTTGAGAAAGGAAACGCCAAACATTTTCTTGAAGTAACAGGTGGCTTAATGACTCATTACAAAGGAAGCAGATTGGTTTATGAAACATTTGAACCAAGTGAAACATTGGCAGAAGGTGAAATCCTTTCTTTGGAAGAGAAATTTCTTGCAGGACAAGGTCAAAACATCACTCCAGCCCGTTATGCAGCAACACCTCATATGAACAAAAAGATAAGTGCTCAGGTTCAGCAAAAAATTAAGGAAGCAGCCAAAGTATTAAACGTTCAGGGTTATTGTAGAATTGATGCTTTTGTAAGAGTTCTTCAAAACAATAAAGTTGAAGTGGTATTTATTGAAGTGAATTCATTACCGGGCATGACACCTGCTACGGCCATTTTTCATCAATGCGCATTGAATGATTACAAACCTTATGAATTCATAGATGGTATTCTTGAATTTGGAACAGAAAGAGTCAAAAGAAAATTGTTTTAATAAAAAGCCCAAATCAGAAAATTGATTTGGGCTTTTTTTATGGGATTAA
>JBMLOK010000457.1:0-1196 GCA_049243005.1 Bacteroidia bacterium
TCAAACTTTGGACTGCTGTCTTCCAATTGATTTTCTATGCCGGCATCATCTAAAAGCAAGGAGAATGTTTTGGCGGCAGTGTATTCATTAAACTTCCGAAAGGTTAGGAATTCCATGTTTCTATTTTTCTGAAATTTAAGCTTTTTCTTTACTTAAAAGAATAAAGCCGCAAATAGCCGAAATAAAGGTAATTGGAGTAAAAATCAGTGTTTCTGTACTTGTTTTTGCCAAGAGATTTCCGATGGTATTTAGTAAAAACATGATACTCATAAACCATAATAAAACCTGAATGAATTTATGATTGTGTTTGATAGAAAATTTTCCTGTTTTAATCGATACAATCAGTAAAAACAAGAGATTGGTTACAATGGAAATGCTTTCAAATATGTATAGTTCTTCCTTAACTGTAATTCTTCCACCCCAAACTATTTCATTCGGTACTATTTCCAATAAAACCAACAGATGAAATACGATTGCCAGACTAAACAGTGTCAATAAAATTAGGCCTGCTATATCTTTTATTTTTTTACTTGTACTGAACATCTTTTTTAAAGTTAATTCCCAACAATATATTTAAAGCAAATCCTTCATGGAACAGAGATTCCATTTTTACTTTGCCATATTGAACTCGGGCCTGTAAATCTAAACTAAAATTTTTTGATTTAAGGATTTCGTAGGCAATGCTGCTTGTGGCTGCGGTCCCAAAATAGAATTTCCTTTCAGATTCATTTTTGATATCATAAAAAGCCGGAGCATCTATACCTAAACCTAATCCTATTAAACAGCTAAATTTAGAATTAATCTGATATTGATAAGATGGTAGAATAGCCTCAAATCCACGATCTCTTATTCGGCCACTTTCTTTGTATTTATAGAGTGTTCCTGGTAGGTACAATACAACAGCATGTTTAGAATTTATTTGTTTTCCTAGTTTTATATTGGGAAGTGAAAAGGTGAAATCATTATATTTTTTTGAACCATTTTGATGGAAGAATTTAGCTGAACCAAAGCTAACTCCATAAATAAATGATTGTGCTTTTAAATTTGTTAAGCTGATTAAAATTAAGGTGATAAGTAAAATTGTGTTTTTCATGCAGCAAAGTTCCAATTGCTCTAGCATGAAAAAGTTACCCAATGGTAATTATTTACCTTTTCTGATTCTACTTAAATTTTGAATATGTAATTGTAGTATCTGA
>JBMLOK010000458.1:0-7701 GCA_049243005.1 Bacteroidia bacterium
GTTAAAAGTATTCTTCAAACCAATAATTCAATTCAATTTTTAATTAGAAAATCTTTAGGGAAAGGTCAATTTTACTGGTCTGCAAACGATTTAAATTCAACAAGTGGAAATTTTTCTCAGCATGCACTTTTTGTTCCAGTTTTCTTACAAATGCCTTTTCAGATAAAATCAAAATTGGCTTTGTCTTACAGCTTGGGTCTAAATAACCTCATTCCAATTACTGGTAAAAATTCAAATCAGCTTTTTAAAATTTATAAAGCCAAGGAAGAATGGATTTGCGAAACCGATAATAGAGATGGTAATACGTTCGCCCTTTTACCAACTGATTTAAATGAAGCAGGTTTTTTCGATTTAAAGGATGAAAAGAAAGAGCTAATTGCAAAATTGGCGTTGAATTATCTAAGAAATGAATCAAAGTTAAACTACCTAACAGAGGAAAAGCTAATAGAAAAAGGTTTTAAAATTGCAGAAGAAGATGACGCTCAGCTGAGTTTGGGAATTTCTGCCAATGAAAATGGAGTTCCTTTATGGCGATATTTTTTAATTGCAGCTTTTGTTTTCTTTTTGATAGAAATGCTGCTGTTGAGGCGCAGGAAAATTCAATAAATTGGATTTTATCAGACTAATTGAGCTCTGCTTTCATTTTTTTAGACTTATTTTCAAAGCTTTTCAATAGATTTGCGCGGAAGCACCACTTGTTATATGAAGCTTTTAATACTCAATGCACAGGTTTGCGATAGCAAATCAGATTTTAATGGTAAAATTTGTGATATTTTAATAAAAGATGGTTTCATTGAAGATATTCAATCATCTTCGAAAAAAGCTTTTGTTTCTGTTTCAAAATCTTACCAAATTTTTGATGCTGAAAAAGCTTTGATTTCAAATGCTTGGGTTGATATGCATGCCGATTTTTGTGATCCCGGTCATGAAGAACGTGAAACTTTAATCACAGGTTCAAAAGCTGCAATTGCTGGTGGATTTGCTCATGTGGCACTTTTACCTTCAACCGACCCCGCTTGTGATAAAAAAACAGGTGTTGAATACATTTCCGCACAGAATAAAAATCTTCCTGTAAATGTTTATCCTTACGGATGTATTTCTCAAAACAGAGAAGGCAAAGAACTAGCAGAACTTTATGACATGTTTCAGGCTGGAGCGCTTGCATTTACAGATGCAAACAGACCCGTTCACCATGCAGGATTACAACTTAGAGCTTTGTTATACAGCAAAATTTTTGGTGGTTTAATCTTAAGTTCTCCCGATGAATCTACCATAAGTGCCGGTGGTAGAATGCACGAAGGCGAAACAAGCACTTATCTGGGTATGAAAGGAATTCCTTCAATTGCTGAAGAAATAAGAATCATGAGGGATTTGGAACTAACTAAATATGCAGGTTCTAAAATTCATTTTTCACACATTTCTACAAAAGCTTCAGTTGAATTAATCCGAAAAGCTAAAAGAGCCGGAATACAAGTTACCTGCGATGTAGCTGTTGCAAATCTTTGTTTTACCGATGAAGTATTATCAGATTACAATAGCAATTTTAAAGTATACCCTCCTTTAAGAGGAAAATCAGACCAAAAGGCCCTTTGGGAAGGTTTAGTTGATGGCACAATTGATGCTATTTGTAGCAATCATCATCCACAAAATTTAGAAAATAAAGCGGTTGAATTCGAATATGCTTTACCTGGAATGAATACACTGGAAACAGTTTTGGCAATGATTGTTAAATCAAAACCTAAAAATGTTGAATGGGAACATATCATTCCTGCTTTAACTTTTAAACCTGCATCAATCTTAAATATTCAAACAGGTTTTATTCAAATAGGAGCTAAAGTAGATTTAACTGTTTTTAATCCGAATAAAAACTGGCTTTATAACAAGAGCCGCTCGAAATCAACAAATTCACCATTGTTTAACCAAACATTAACCGGTAAAATATTTGCGGTTTATGTAAAAGATCAAATCCATTATAATTAATATGTCAGTATCATTAACAAGGGAAGAAGCTCCGATATATGCGGCCCTAAAGGCTTTGGTTCAAAATTATGCAACTTCAAGGTCTTTATCTGATATAACTCAAGCTTGTTGGGATATTATTGGTGATGCCAGAGAAGAGTTTTTATTCAGAGTAAATTTAATTGATAGCTTAATCGATAAAAATACTGATTATGAAGACATCAGAGAAGTGCTTTTCGATTTATTGCTGGTAAAGTTTTTATCTGCTGAAAATAAACCGGAAGAATTTTTTGATTCTGAAGAATGGGATCAGATTGAAGCTAAAACTTTAGATAGAGGAACTGAACTATTAAACTTATTCCTATATTTAAGTGAAGCAAAAGAAGAAGAAGTTGAAATTACTTTAGATGATTTCTTAAACGAATTTCTTTTGGTTGATGAAGATGAATTTCAAGATGAAATGAGAATTTATGAAAGCTTCATCAAAAACGAAAATATCCTTGAAGCTGATTTAATATCCATCAGAACTGTTCAGAGCAAAATTGCTGCTGACAATCCAATTAAAGAACTTTTTGTGGGATTGGTTCTGTTTTTCCAAGAGGCTGAGGGCTTTACTCCGGAGCCAAATATGGAGTTAAGTGCATTCGAACTTTCCATTTATCATTCAATGCTCGCTTTTTTTGAACAATAATAGTATAATTGTTAAAAAATCATCAAAACATGGAAATCGAACACGTTACTACTAAAAATCAGGTAATTATTAAATTCAGTATCATCTACGCCCTTGCCAATATTGGTATGGCATTGGTTCTTTACATTCTTGAAGTAATGGACAAAAGCTGGATGATTACCATTTTATCATTGGCAGTTAATACAGCAATTCTGTTTTTTGCCATGAAATCAAGGAAAAACGATACCCTTGCCGGATTCATGACTTTTGGTCAGGGTTTCGGAACAGGTATGTTGATTATGATTTTTGGAGGATTAATTACAGCTGTTTATACTTTCGTTTTTTATTCATTCATTGACCCTGATTTCATCAATAAAATGCTTGAAATTAGCAGAACTGAAATGTTGAAAAAAGACATGTCAGATGAGCAAATTGAACAAGCTCTTGAAATGAGTAAGAAGTTCATGTCTCCAATAATGATGACTATTTTTGCCTATTTGGGTTCATTGTTTTTTGGATTGATTATATCCTTAGTTTTAGCTGCAGTAAATAAGAGAGAAAATCCTAATGCAGCTTACAATAATTTAGAAGCTTAATTTAAATGACCACAGAAAGTAGTATTGATATTTCAGTTGTAATTCCTTTTTTAAATGAAGATGAGTCACTTCCTGAATTAATTGAATGGATTGAAAGGGTGATGAATGAAAATAAATTCACCTACGAAATTCTTTTAATTGATGATGGTAGTACAGATAAATCATGGTCGCTTGTTGAACAAAATTCAAAAAGAAACCCTGCTATAAAAGGAATAAAATTTAGAAGGAATTACGGAAAATCAGCTGCTTTAAATGTCGGTTTTCATGCCATATCAGGCAATGTAGTAATTACAATGGATGCTGATATGCAAGATAGTCCGGATGAAATTCCTGATTTATATAGATTGATTACAGAGGATGGATATGATTTGGTAAGTGGTTGGAAGAAAAAACGTTACGATCCACTTACCAAAACTATTCCTACTAAATTTTTTAATGCTGCAACCAGAGCAATTTCAGGTATTCAACTAAACGATTTCAATTGTGGTTTAAAGGCCTATAGATCTGAGGTTGTTAAATCAATTGAAGTTTATAATGAAATGCACAGGTATATTCCTGTGATTGCAAAATGGGCCGGTTTTAAAAAAATCGGGGAGAAGGTTGTTCAACATAGAGCCAGAAAATATGGCTCTACCAAGTTTGGTGGAATCTCCAGATTTATTAATGGTTTTCTTGATTTATTAACCATTTTCTTCGTTTCAAAATTTGGTAAAAGACCTATGCACTTTTTTGGTGTATTGGGAACATTGATGTTTATTTTTGGATTTATTGTTTCAATTTATATCATTACTGATAAAATTTGGAGTGTTTATAATGGAGATGTAGTTCAAAGAAATATCACTGATCAGCCATTATTTTTCATTTCATTGGTTGCCGTAATTATTGGAGTTCAATTGTTTCTTGCCGGTTTTATTGGTGAAATGATTTCGCGTAATGCAACCGAAAGAAATATTTATGGAATAACAAAACGTATTGGCTTAGATGGCTAAAAAAAAGGTACTGATTGTTGGTCCTGCATGGCCTCTTAGAGGTGGTTTAGCTACTTATGATGAAAGATTATGCAGAGAATTTATAAACTTGGGATACGAATGCGAAATCCTGAGTTTTAGTCTGCAGTACCCCAAGATATTATTTCCTGGTAAAACACAATTTTCAGACGACCCAAAGCCGCTTGATATTACCATTCATTCTGCTGTTAATTCAATCAATCCCTTAAATTGGTTGCTTACTGGTAGAAAATTTTCAAAAAAGAATTACGACTATGTTGTTTTTCGCTATTGGATGAGCTTTATGGGTCCGGCTTTTGGAACCATTGCTCGTTTATTAAAACGAAATTCAAAAACAAGAATTCTTGCTATTACAGATAATATTGTTCCTCACGAAAAGAAATTCTTCGATAAACCATTCACAAATTATTTTTTGAATTCTATCGATGGTTTTTTAAGTATGTCGAAGGAAGTTTTTCAACAGGTTGAAGAACTTCAACCTCAAAAACCTAGGGTATATGTTCCTCATCCAATGTATGATATGTTTGGGGAACCTGTATCAAAAGAGATTGCAGTTTTAAAACTGGGACTTGATCCTAATTATAATTATTGCCTGTTTTTTGGATTCATCAGAAAGTACAAAGGCCTTAGTTTGTTATTAGAAAGTTTTGCAAAAGTTAACCGTGCAGAACACAAATTAAAACTAATAATAGCAGGGGAGTTCTATGAAGATTCAGCTCCATACTTGCAGCAGATTAAGGATTTGGGTTTAGAAAATGACATCATCTTAAGAACCGACTTTATCCCAAATGAAATGGTTGGAACTTATTTTTGTGCATCAAGTTTGGTAGCTCAAACATATATTTCAGCCACACAAAGTGGAGTTACTCAAATAGCATATTACTACAATAAACCTATGTTGGTTACAAATGTTGGTGGTTTGGCCGAATTAGTTCCGGATGGCAAAGCAGGAATGGTATGTGAAGTTGATTCAGATGAAATAGCTTTCAGGTGGAATAACTATTTCGATAAAGAGCTAGAAAACCAAATGTCAGAGGCAATTATTGAGGAAAAGAAGAGATTTACTTGGTCATATCTTGCAAATCAGTTACTTTCTTTATAAAGATTCATTTAAAACTTTGGTTTTTTAGAATTTAATCATACTTTCGCGGTCCCTTAAATAAAACAAAGGAGACTCAAGGAAAGGAGGTGCACAAAAATGATCCAGATTAACGTAAAAGAAAACGAATCTTTAGACAAAGCTCTAAAGAAATTCAAAAAGAAGTATGAGAAAACAGGTGTTGTTAAAGAACTACGTTCACGTCAGCAATTTATTAAACCTTGTATCACTAAACGTCAACAAAAGATCCGTGCAGCTTACAAACTATTCCTTCAACAACAAGCGAGCAGTTAATTCAGCATTGAATCAATAAAAGCGCATCAATTTGATGCGCTTTTTTTATGCCCAAACATTTGTTGCAGGAAACTGACAATTTCATTTTTTTGAAAATCTGTGTTTTAATTCAGATTATAGCAAGTTGATTGATTTATCAGTTGTAATTAATAAAATTTACTTTATCTTAGTTTTTGAAGATTAAAGCATGGAGTTGAAGCAATCGATAGAACATTTTCTGAATACCATCAGGTTTGAAAAGAAATTCTCTAATCATACTGCAATTGCTTATCAAAACGACTTGGAACAATTTTTCCTCTTTTTAAAGTTGAATTACCAAACCGAAAATTTATCTGGAATTTCTCACTTGCAAATTAGATCTTGGATGGCGGAATTGCTTGAAAAGGGCGTTAATTCACGCAGTGTAGCAAGAAAAATATCTGCTTTAAAATCCTTCTATAAACATGCCTTAAGAGAGTCGTGGATAACAGTAAGTCCAATGGCTAAAATTCAAAGCCCCCGAATCAGCAAACGTTTACCGGTATTTATTGAAGATAAACCAATAAATAAGTTGATGGAAGAGGTTGAATTTGGAGATGATTTTGAAAGCAAACAAGAGAAACTTATTATAGGTTTGTTCTACGCAACAGGCATACGTTTATCCGAACTTATTCAACTAAAGGAAACGGATTTAAATCTGTATAAATCACAAATTAAAGTTTTGGGAAAAAGGAAAAAAGAACGAATCGTTCCTATTACACCTGAAATCAGATTAATGATTGAAGACTTTTTAGATTTAAAAAGAACTGAAAACCTGGTTTCCGAAACCTTATTTTGTTCATTAAAATCAAAAACTTTAAACCCCAGAAAAGTTTATGAAATTGTCAAAAGAAATTTATCGCTGGTTAGTACACAAGATAAAAGAAGTCCCCATGTATTAAGGCATACTTATGCAACTCATTTATTAAATGAAGGAGCAGATTTAAATGCCATCAAAGAATTATTGGGTCATGCAAACTTATCGGCCACTCAGGTTTATACCCATAATAGTATAGAACGATTAAAAGAGGTATATAAAAAACACCCAAGAGCTTAAAATCCTGTCATAAAAATAGCCAAAATCGGGGGAGGGGAGCCTGGCAGGTGTTTTCCAAACTCAATCTAAAATTCAGAATTATGCAAGTCGACATTCAATCTATTCATTTCAAAGCAGATCAAAAATTGCTTGACTTTATTGAACAAAAGGTTCAAAAAACCCAGACCTTTTTAGACAATGTAAGAAGTGCTGATGTTTATTTAAAACTTGAAAAAGACCAGGAAAAGGAAAATAAGGTCATTGAAATCAAGTTGAATTTAAACGGAAACCCACTTTTTGCTAAGGAACATGCTACTACCTTCGAAGCAGCAACCGACTTAGTATTGGATAAGTTAGTAGCTCAGGTTAAAAAGCACAAAGAAAAACTACAAGCGAAATCGATTTAAATTTCATTTATATGAGAAAAGCCGGATTTATTTCCGGCTTTTTTTTTGTCTTTGAAGAAAAAATAAATTTATTTTTGACTCAGAAATTGAAAAAATCGGCTAGGAGATTTCATGAAAAAGAGGGGTAAATTCCAGCTGTTTTTAAATATTTTTTGCTGGATTTGAGTAATTTATAAGGAAATTGTAAAGTTGGGTTTGAAATAAAAAAAATAAATCTACATTTGCACCGCTGTTACGCTTCCAACGTCTTTAACAGAATTTATTTTAGCTTCCATATTGCAAATGTCCTGTAAAACGCTACATTTGCAGTCCTTTTAAAAAGAAAGGGCTGAAAATTTAGATGTTCTTTGCAGGTATATCAAGCACTTCCACCCGTCAGAAAGGTGTGATTGCAAAGCAAGAAATTACAAACTGAAGTTTGTATCAAGCCACTTTAGCTCAGCTGGTAGAGCAACTGATTTGTAATCAGTAGGTCGCTGGTTCGATTCCGGCAAGTGGCTCAAATTGCAATGCACCACGGGTGGATTTATATACCTTAAAAGGCGTTGTTCTTTAATATTCGGGGAGATACCAAAGCGGCCAACTGGGACGGACTGTAAATCCGTTGTCTTACGA
>JBMLOK010000459.1:0-2157 GCA_049243005.1 Bacteroidia bacterium
CGGTTATGGAAAATACGTCTCTCATTATTATTTGCTCAGTTTTATTCTCAGCCTTTTTTGCAGGTATAGAAATTGCTTTTATTTCTGCCAATAAATTACTGATTGAACTTAAAAACAAACAGGGGAGTTTGTATGCAAAAATCCTTTCTCCTTTTGTAGCAAATCCTTCTAAATTTATAAGTACAACTTTGGTAGGTAACAATATCGGATTGGTTGTTTATGGTATTTATATGGCCAAAGTTCTCGATCCAATTTTAGTTTCCTGGTGGTCGTATTTCGAACAAAATCACTTAATTCTGGTTCTTTGTCAAACCTTACTTTCAACATTAATCGTTTTGGTTACTGCTGAATTTATTCCAAAGGTACTTTTCAGAATCAATCCTGATTCAATTTTAAAGGCATTAGCGGTTCCTTTCCTTTTGTTTTACTACTTATTCTGGCCAATTGTTCATTTTATTAATTGGTTGGCTGAAATCATCTTAAATAAGGTGTTAAAAATGAAGTTTGCAGAAAGTAGTCCTGCCTTTTCAAGAGTTGATTTGGATTTATACATCTCACAGGTGAATGAAGAAGATTTATCTGAAGATGCAGATGTAGATACTGAAATGTTCAAAAATGCCCTAGATTTTTCAACGATTAAAGTAAGGGAATGTATGACTCCAAGACCCGAACTTGTTTCAATGGATATTAGAGTTGGAATTCCTGAATTGTACAACAAATTCAAAGAAACCGGACTTTCTAAAATATTGATTTTTGATAAAACTCCCGACCATATCATTGGTTACGTTCATCAAAAAGAAATCTTTAAAAAACCGGAAAACATCAGACAAATTTTAATACCAATTGAAATTGCTACAGAAACCATGTCGGTGATGGATTTGCTGAACAAATTTTCGAGAACCAGAAAGAGTATTGCTTTGGTTGTTGATGAATTAGGAGGAACAGCTGGTATTGTTACCATAGAAGACATTATGGAGGAGGTTTTTGGTGAAATTGAAGATGAACATGATGTAGAAGAATTGGTAGAAGAACAATTGGATGAAAATACATTTCGCTTTTCTGCACGACATGAAGTTTCGTATTTGAACGACCAATATGCATTGTTAATTCCGGAAGGAGAGTATCATACTTTAGGTGGATTTATTTTCGCCTATCATGAAAGCTTCCCTCAGGCAGGAGAACAGATTACAATTAGTCCATTTGTATTTATGATTGAATCAATTACCAATTCAAAAATTAATGTGGTTCGTTTACGCAAATTAAAAGAAGAAGATTAACCCCATTTTCTTTCAATCAGCATGATATCTGAATCTTCATTTAAAGGATAAGTGCTAACCAAAACATCTTTTTTACTACCAAAGAACAATCTTAGTTTTTCAAACTGATTGAGTCCAGCAATATTTCCTGTATCTATTTTTATGTAAAGTTGACCTTTTCCTAATGAGTACAACAGGTTTTCTGATTGTTCAAAATCCGGAATGGCAGAACCATGTACCAAAATCAGATTGAATTTTAGTGTTTGATTGCTGAAGGAATGGTTTTGATAATTCCAGTTTTCATCTAAATCATTGAGCGTTTTTAAATCAGTTGAATTTGCTTCCAAAATATAAACTGATTGTTTAGGCTGATTTGAGATTGAAGTTGATTGAAGCGCATTTAACATATCTAAACCACTAATTAGATAGTCATTGCCTAAGTTTTGGTCAAGAGTTTTATTAAACAAAGCTTTGTACTCAGAAAGAGATTTTCTAATTTCAGAAAAGCCACGATTTTCAGAAAAATATATTTTGCGACGGAAACGAAGAACATCTCCATGAGAATTTAGTTTTCTCAAGGTTTTAAAACCGAGAAAAAATCCGAGTAATTTAACAAAGTAGACCAATTCTAAATTATTATTTGATAGATATTATTAAAGAATGCTAATTAATTTCGAAGTGGGAAAATTAACCAAATTAAAATATATGAAAAGAAAAGATTTTTTAAAGACATTAGCTTTAACAGCAGCATCAGGTAGTGTGTTTTTAGCAGCATGTGGTGGCGATCCTAAAAAGCCTGCAGAAACTAAAACAGAACCAGCAGCTACTCCAGAAGCGGCACCTGCACCTGCAGCAACTGCAGATTGCAGCGATTTATCAGGTTTAACTGAGGCTGACATCA
>JBMLOK010000460.1:0-1140 GCA_049243005.1 Bacteroidia bacterium
ATATCAGTCCAGGAGTAAGAATCAGAATGAATGATCATGGTTGAATCCGGCAAACATAAACAATCATTTTATTCTTATTGAGTTAAGACAGGCATGTTTATGTTTACCCCCACTTGCAAAATAATTTATTTTTAGGAGAGCAAAAAAAATCCCCATCTACAAGGTAGACAGGGATTTTATAATTTGAGAATTATTTTAGCTACTTAATGCAGCTGCACCACCAACGATTTCAGAGATTTCTTTGGTAATAGCAGCCTGACGAGCTCTATTGTATTCTAATTTTAAGCCTTTAATGATATCTCCGGCGTTTTCAGTTGCTTTATCCATTGCAACCATTCGTGCACCATGCTCAGAAGCTTGAGAATCTAATAATGCTTTGTATAATTGAGTTTTAAGGATTCTTGGAATTAATTCTTCCAAAATTTCTTCCTTAGAAGGTTCAAAAATATAATCATTTTTAGATTGAACTGCACCAGTACCAGCTTGTTTAACAATAGGTAAAAATGGTTCAGCAGTTAAAATCTGAGTTGCAGCATTTTTGAATTGGTTGTAAATAATTTCAACCTTATCAAATTTACCGGTTTTGAATTGTTGCAGGATATATTCACCAATTGCAAAGCTATTTTCTGCGTTTAAATGCAAGAAAGTATCTTTATAATCAGTAATCATTTGATAACCTTGTTTACCGTAGAATTCAAAAGCTTTTTTTCCTATAGGAAGGATAGTGATATTTTTACCGGCATATTGCTCTTTAATAAGAGAATTTGCTTGTTTGATAACGTTTGCGTTGAATGAACCACACAAACCTCTATCTGAAGTAATAACAACTAATAAAGTGTTTTTAACTTCTTTTTGGTTAAAATATACTTTTAATGAATCGACATCAATGGAATCGCTCAAGTTCGACAAAATGCCATTCAGTTTTTGAGAATAAGGTCTCATTTGAATGATAGCATTTTGAGCTCTTCTCAACTTTGTAGCAGAAACCAGCTTCATAGCTTTGGTTATCTGTTGAGTTGAGTTAACAGATGCGATTCTGATGCGGACTTCTTTTAAGTTAGCCAAGGTTTCTTAGAATTAAGCGTTATACTTTGCTGAAAGTTCTTTTCCAACACTTTCGATTACTTTGGTAATATCATC
>JBMLOK010000461.1:0-5782 GCA_049243005.1 Bacteroidia bacterium
GCCAATTCTTGCTGATTTAAAAATTCTTTGTCTTTTTATTTCATAAGAAAACAGTAAATCGTTTACTACAAAACCATCAATTTTTCTGGCTTCACTTTGGGTATTATCCAAATATTGTTTCGATACTGTTTTTACAATCCAAGATGCAGAAAATCCTTTTACGTTTTCATAGTTTAACACTGAAGAACTAATGAATTCAGGTGAAAAGGCAATGCTGCTATTTTTGTATTTTATTTCATTTTGTCCACCCAAATCCCAATTGTCTACATACTCTGTAAAGTCTTTGATTCTGTTTTTACTATAAGCAGCGGTGTATGTCCATTTTAAATCTTTTCTAATTTTTACTCCGAAAACACCTTCCAATCCTGCTCTGTAACTTCTTGGAACATTTACTCGGTTATAGGCACCTACATCATTTACCTGACCACTGTTTACCAATTGGTTGACATAATCCATGTAAAATGCATTCATGTTAATGCTGAAAATATTCCCATATCTTTTGTAACCCAATTCTCCATTGTACATTTTCTCTGGTTTAGGCAGACTATTTTTACTTGCTTGGATGATATCATTACGAACCGGCTCTCTGTGAGCAACTCCAGCATAAGCATAAAACTGAGTTTTACTATTTAGTTGATAGGTTAAACCAGCTTTGGGATTGAAGAAATTAAAATTCAAATCAAAATCATACGGAATATAATTACTTCCATTCAAGTCTTCACCTTTCAATTGATATCCTACACCTCTGTATTGTAAATCAACAAAACCCTCGAATTTTTTACTGAATTCATAATCAAGTTTTCCATAAAGACTGATATCTGTTTTGGTTGATTTTCCTTCATAAAAACGTTGATTATTAAAGTTGATGGCAGCATTCTGAGCCCAGATTAATTCTCCAAAATGACGGCCATCATATCTGTTGATGGCACCTCCAAAAGTGAAAAATTTTTCACCACGATCCATTGTATAAGAGAATACGGTTCCGTAAAAGTCATTGTCTAACCAGCGTCTTCTTATAAAATCTGAATTACTGATGGTATCTGAACCAACAATCACATCATTCATTTTATACTGTGAAAATGGCTCAGCACTTCTATATTCTTCGTAAAAACCTCTACCATACGTATAATGTAAACCAATATTTAATCTATCTCTATTATTGTGGTTATAACTATAGAAAAACTGGTAATGGTCTTGCTGGTAATTATCTGTTTGATTAGGATACGTAAACTGATTATAAGTTCTGTTTCCCGAATTCAACAAATGAGCTGAATCTTTTGAACTCATGTACAGGTTCTGAGTTAATAAAACCATGCCATTCACATCACCTCTCAAGCGAGCTTCGGGCACGCCATTCCAAGCTTGATAGGTTTGCTCCCTTCCTGAAAACACATTGAACTTAATACTGCTGTGATTCCAAACCCTTGTTGCAGAAACAAAATAAGATTTCAAATCGGAAAAAGAACGATCGATAAATCCATCAGATTTAAGCATGGATAAACGTGCATCAATTGCCCATTTATTATCCATTAATCCTGTACCCACTTTAAGGGTATGTTTTCTGGAATTAAAAGAACCAATACTTGTAGAAACTTCAGAAAAAGGTGTATAACTAAACTGATCGGTTTGAATATTGACACTCGCTCCAAATGCAGCAGCGCCATTGGTTGAATTACCTACACCTCTTTGAATTTGAATACTCTGCGTTGATGAAGCCAAGTCGGGAGTATTTACCCAGAATGTTCCATGTGATTCGGCATCATTTACCGGAATTCCATTAATGGTAACATTGGTTCTGGTAGGGTCAACACCTCTGATACGCATTCCGGTATAACCCATTCCGGCTCCTGCATCTGAATTCACCACAACAGAAGGAGTTTGATTAAGTAGAAAAGGAACATCTTGTCCGAAATTCTGTTTTTCAATTTCCTTTTTGCTGATATTGGTGAAAGTAGCAGCAGCGGTATTTTTATAACGAACTGCAATAATCACACATTCAGCACCAGCTTGTGTTAGTGGTTTGATATTGATATCTACTTCTGCACTAGAATTGAGTAATTCTACCTTCTTTTCTGTTTGAGGATAAGACAAATAATTAATAACAAGGTAATAAGTACCGGGCTTTAGTTTGTTAAAAGAATAGCTGCCATTGTCGGCAGAAATTTGGTTTTGTAATACCTTACCATTGAGGTACAAACTAATACTAGCAGCGCTTAAAGGACGCGTGGTTTCAGCATCATTCATTTTTCCCGAAATGCTAAATTGGGCAAAGGAGACCAGGGACAATAACAATCCCATTAAAAAGAAAGAAAACTTTTTCATTTTGTAAACATTAAAATTTTAAACCAACCGCAGCAGGGGCTGAACGGTCTAAAAATGTTTACCCTATTGAAGAACGGAACTTCTGAAGCTTCGAATAAAAATTCCGGTCTTCTTCCCTACGCAGGCATTACCCTGATCAGGTTAAAGGGTATAATCTCAGTCTTAATAAGCAAGAAGAAGACAATCTTCTTTTTTATATCAGACACCCCTAAAGACGGTACAAATGTAATGGAGGAATTTGTTTTCGCAAGAAAGACTTTAAAACTTTGGCTTTTAGCTTTTGGCTTTTGGCAAACACACATTGTATAACCAAGAGACTTAAAGATTGAGAAATTTCACTTAGCAATTTGAGAATTAAGGCTAGAGAACAATTTATTTTTCAAAAAAAAATTCAAATTCAAGTGCCGTCAGCTTTTCAAAAATTACATTGTAAAAAAATTAAAGTTTCACCTGTACCGCGAGCCAATAGCAAAAAGCCAAATGCCAACAGCCGCTTCAATTACCTCCCAAAATCAACCGTTTACCTAAAACATCAAGGCTATTTGTAATAATTCAAGCATCTTTGACGCAATTATCAAAAAATAATGAGACGTTTTTCTTTTATCATATTCCTGGGTTTACTTTTTCCACTTTTTACATCCGCTCAAAATCAATCCTTAAGAGGAATGGTTATCGATAAAAACGATAATTCTCATATGGTTGGAGTAAGTATCATGCTTACTCAAAAAGGTGCGAAACCTCATTACGTGAGTTCAAACGACAAAGGATTTTTCTCCATAGAAAATTTATTAAATGATTCTTTTGAAATTCAGGCTTCATTTATTGGATACAAAGCCTTCAAAAAACGTGGTTTAATTGGTGAAAACAATCGTATGAGAATCACCATGGAACCTGATAACAAATTATTGAAAGAAGCTAAAATTGAATCAACCCAAATAAGAAGCGAGCAAAAAGGTGATACAACTTCTATGAATGCCTCAGCTTTTAAAGTTAACCCTGATGCCACCTCAGAAGATCTTGTTAAAAAAATGCCCGGAATTACCATAGAAAACGGGACGGTTAAAGCACAGGGTGAAGATGTAAAAAAGGTTTTGGTTGATGGAAAAGAGTTTTTTGGTGATGATGCCCAAATGGCTTTGAAAAATATGCCGGCAGAAGTAGTAGACAAAGTACAGGTTTTTAATCGTCTTGGTGATCAGGCCCAATTTTCCGGTTTTAACGATGGCAATACTGATAAAACAATGAACATCGTAACCAAAGGTGGAGGTATCAATGGCGTTTTCGGAAAAGTATTTGTGGGTTATGGAACCGACGACAGGTATCAGGCAGGTGCCACTGTAAATATGTTTAATGGAAACAGAAGGATTACTCTTTTAGGAATGAGTAATAATATCAACCAACAAAACTTCTCGGCCCAGGATTTATTCGGAAGTTCAGGCAACAGAGGCGGTGGTCAGCGTCCACCAGGCATGGGAGGAGGAAGACCAGGCGGACCAGGTGGAGCAATGTCGGCCATGCAAAGCACATTAAACAATTTTATGGTTGGCCAACAAAATGGAGTTAATATTACCAATTCAGCCGGATTCAACTATATTAACAAATTTGGAAAAAAGGTAGATGTTAGCGGGAGTTATTTCTTTAATCAGGGAGAAAATCAAACAGATAAAGAAACAAGTAGAACCTTTTTATTAGGTGGTGAAAACAAACAAATTTACAATGAAGTAAATAGCTCAAACACTCAAAACACTAACCATCGTTTTAACCTTCGCTTGGAATACAATATTGATACCAGCAACAGTATTTTGTATACTCCGCGTTTCAGTTACCAGGAAAACAAAAGTCTTTCATCTACAATTGGAAATACATCTTTTGGAAGCACACCCATCAGCAAAACCACCAGCAATTACAATAACTACAACGATGGTTATAGCTTGAACAACAATATTCTCTATAAAAGAAAATTCAATAAAACCGGTAGAACGTTCTCTTTGAATTTGGGTTATGATATCAGCGATAAAACCAGCAAAAACTACCAAAGTTCTATCAATAGCAGCATCGATACTTTTACAACTGCCGATAATATCAACCAATTCTCAAACCAAAAAACATTCAATACAAACGCAAACGCCAATATTACTTACACAGAACCTGTTGGCAAAAACGGACAATTGTTGTTTACCTATGCGCCAACTTATGCTGTAAACGAATCTGACAAACAAACCAATCAGTACGATTCGGTGAATAGTGAATACATCATTAGAGATACCTTGTTGAGTAATAAATTCACCAATACGGTTACAACACATCGTTCGAGTGTGAATTACAATTTAAAGGGTGCTAAATACAATTTTATGATGGGTTTAACTCATCAATATTTGGAATTGAATAATGTACAGGAATATCCAGCCAATAGAAGCTTTAATAAGCCCTTCACAAATTTTCTACCCAATGCGATGTTTCAGTATGAGTTCAACAAAAACAAATCAATTAGAACCTTTTACAGAACAGCAACCAATGTACCTTCAGTATCACAATTGCAAAACGTTTTAGACAATAGCAATCCATTAATATTAAGTATCGGAAATCCGAATTTAAAACAGGAGTTTTCAAATTTTCTGATGTTACGTTATTCGAACAATATGGTTGAAAAAGGAAAATCATTGTTTTTGTTTGGAATGATAAATTTAACCAACAATTATATTGCATCAACAACCACTATTGCCCGCGCAGATACAACAATTAACGATGTGTTTTTAAACAGAGGAACACAATTAAGCAGACCAGAAAACCTTGATGGAAACTACAATATCAGGACATTTTTAACTTATGCAACTCCGTTTAAGAAATTAAAAAGCAATTTAAACATCAATGCTGGAGCGAGTTATACAAAAGTACCCGGAATGATTAACGGATTATTAAACGATGCAAAAACCATAAACCTGAATACAGGATTTGTTTTAGGAAGTAATATTAGTCCGAAAGTAGATTTTAACATTAACTATACAGCCAATATAAACTTGGTTGAAAATACACTTCAGAGTCAGGGAAACAACAATTACCTGGTACAAAATGCCGGAGCGAAAATCAATTTAATGCCAAACGCATCTTGGGTATTTAATAGTGATATTGCCTATTCAAACTATTACGGATTGGGTGATGCCTTTAACCAAGAATTTTACTTGTGGAATGCAGCAATTGGATACAAATTCTTGAATAAAAAAGTAGGTGAAATTCGTTTATCGGTATTTGATATTTTAAACCAGAACAATTCAATTAACAGAAGCGTAACCGAAACCTATATTGAAGATACCAGAACACGAGTTTTAAACCGTTATTTTATGCTAACCTTCACATATAATATTAGGAAGTTCAAAATGAATGAAGTGCCTAAACAGTAAAGAAAACAATATTTTTATAAAAGGAAAAGAGGCTTTAGGGCCTCTTTTTTTTGACTAAATAG
>JBMLOK010000462.1:0-4529 GCA_049243005.1 Bacteroidia bacterium
CTTCTTACTCTTTCAGATTTGAGGAGATACAATATCCATACAGTTGCAGCAATTACACTTCGAATTAAGCCTTTATATATTTCTTCATTTGTAGCTGAATCTTCAGAATTGAGGAGGAAAATCATGTTTAATTCTAAGAGATAAAAAATCACAACAAATAATAAACTTATGATTTGAAATCTTGGGAATGATGAACGTCTTTCCAAAAACAGCAAAATGGTAAAAATATTAAATGAAATCATTACTAATCGTAACAATAATTCAAGCAAAAAATAAGCGGGTAAATTTTCATTATAACCAGGGGAACTTGAATCATTTATTATATTCCAAATATTCTGATTAAAATACTGTCCATCTACTATATAATAAATATTTACTATTGGAGAACCTATTAAACTAAATCCTAATAAAACCAACCAACCTCCGATAGGCTGAGCAAATTCCACTTCACATTCAGGAATTTTATCCCATTTGTACCAATTCTTAAATGCAAAAAACAAAGCACCCAAAACGATATAACTTAAAACGAGCATCAACAAATTCCATTTAAAACCTGTTCCACCTGTTGAAGTGCTTTCTTGTGCGCTTAAATTTTCATTGTCTTTATACCAACTAAATTTATATCCACTAAAATTATTTAGTTTCTCTAAATTCTCGTAGTAGGTAACAAATTCCTCAGGTTCAACATCAAAATTATTAGAGTTGATTTTATACTCTAACTTCACTGTATTAAGTGCAATGTTTTGAGGTTTAAAAAAGAAATCAAAATGCTTGTCAAGAATTTCTTCCTTTTCAGTTGAGATTTGCCATTCTTCAGGCAATTTGACAAACATGGTTAATTTTGCATGAACAGGCTCTCCGAGTTTGTAGGGAGTTAAACGGGTTCTTGATTCCGGAAGCGGAATTTGAGTCAACAATATTTGAGGATACACTTCAAAGGTATTAACCTTATTTTTTGAGTCGAATACCCATTGTTTCGCCAATTCATATTCCTCTTCAATCCAAAAGATATTTAAAGAATCATTATCCCTTGTAGAAATCTGTTTTAATGATTTTACATTTTTGTATAAATTCTCATAGAATTTTCGGTATTCATTTTCAATAAAATCTTTGCTTTCAGTTGCAAAATAATACCTCATTCTATCTGCAAAAGAACCAACATACTTGCTTACAACTTTTAGTTTAACCGGTTGAATCGAATCCTTTACTTCAAAATGCTCTTCATATTCACTAAATGATTCTCCATAATTTCCTCCAATATAATTAATCTTGTTATTTCCACTCTCAACAAACAAACCATAACCATAATCAGGATACTGCAAATTCTCTAAATTACCCCTCTGAAATGATATAGTTGGATCTATATAATAGGTTTTATTTCTATCCTCAAGTTTTACTGTAACATGGTTGAATTGCAAAGGTGATGGAAATTCATTCTCCAAGCCCTTTCTCCTTTCAGTATGAATGAGCACCGGAATGGCATAAAGATTCAAGACCCTTAACATTGAGCACAATAAATAAGACTTGTCTTTACAATCACCAAAGCGTCTTTTTAATACTATTTCAGGCTTTGTTGGTTGATGTGATTTTACTCCAACTTCAAAACCTAAATACCTAACTTCGTCTTGAACAAATCGAATAATTTTCACTTTCAATTGTTCTTCTGAATTACAAGAAACAGCAAGTTCACTAACTTTTCTTTTTATATCTGGATGTATATTTTGAAAAGAATAAAGTGGTAAAGCCCAATTAACAACTTCGTTCCAATTTTTATACTCAGTGATGATAAATTCAGGAAAAGTATAATAATGACCGGGAGTATTTACTTCACTTTGAATTGGTTCCAAACAAGAGGTTTGAAAATATAGTTCCTTAAAAGATCCCAGTATTTTAGTTTTTAGAGAAATGCTCTTTTTCCCAATGGTTTTACTTTTGAAAATCCTATCCTTTGAAGCAATTAACCTGAAATTTAATAAAGGTAAAGGTTGAGAAAAACCAACAGAAACTCTTTGAAAGAACTTTTCACCAAATACCGGATTAAAGCCTATCAAACTAAAATCATACTCAATAATATCTCCTTTTCGAATATCATCTAAAGCAATAAAAGCAGTTTTAGAACCATCATATATTTTCGATTCTAAATCGGTTTCTCTTTGTATTTGTTTGATTTGAACTTTTGATAGTTGCTGAACTTTTTTATTATCTCTTATAATTTGAATATGGTGAAATTCTACCTTTTGATAACTTGGATCAAAATCCACTGAAATCTCAGATGCCTCCTGAACCCCTGCATCACTTAAAACCTTTATTGCATAATGAATGTATTCTACCTTTTTTTCTAAATGAAACTGGTTATCAAACAAAATATAATAATATCCATTACTAATACTTCCTTCATCAACTTTACTTTGATAAGGAGGTGCAATACTATTCACCCAAGAGGGTGTTTCTGTCTTTGTAACCTGAGCATTTAAAAGTGTAATTGAAAAAAGAAAAACAAATAGTTTTGGTAGAAATTGTTTCATGATGCTAAAAAAACCAAATATAGGAATGCTTCAATTAATTTGAAATCAAAAAAAAAGACCCCAATAATGGAGTCCTTTTTTTAATGAATATTTTACTTTTTAAGCCCTGATAACACCAGGTCTAAATTCCTTTTCAATCGGTGCATGATTAGCCGCTTCAATTCCCATACTAATCCATGTTCTGGTTTCTTCCGGTTTAATAATTGCATCAACCCATAATCTTGCTGCTGCATAGTATGGTGATGTTTGTTTGGTATATCTATCGGTAATGGTTTTCAGCATTTCGTCTTTTTTCTCTGGAGTGATGGTTTCGCCTTTTGCTTTTAAAGATGCTTCTTCAATTTGCAATAAAACTTTAGCAGCTTGTGCTCCACCCATTACAGCAATATTTGCATTTGGCCATGCAGCAATTAATCTTGGATCATAAGCTTTTCCGCACATGGCATAATTTCCTGCGCCATACGAATTACCTGTGATAATTGTAAATTTCGGTACAACAGAGTTTGCCTGAGCATTCACCAATTTAGCACCATCTTTAATAATTCCACCATGTTCACTTCTTGAGCCTACCATAAATCCTGTAACATCCTGAAGGAAAACCAATGGAATTTTCTTTTGGTTACAGTTCATGATAAAATGAGCCGCTTTATCTGCGCTATCACTATAAATAACACCACCAATCTGCATTTCTACAGGATTATCAGCAGCGTTTTGCTTAGGCTTTTTAGCTTTTACAACTTGGCGATTATTGGCAACAATTCCTACTGCCCAACCATTAATTCTAGCATAACCACAAGTAATTGTTTTACCATATAATTCTTTATAAGCATCAAAAGTTCCTTCATCAACCAAACGTTCTATGATTTCCATTACATCAAAAGGTTTAGTGAAATTTGCAACTGCATCATACACATCATCCATTGATTTAGCAGGTAATTTTGCTTCAGCACGATTAAATCCTGCTTTTTCAAAATCACCAATTTTATCCATGATTCTGCGAATTCTTTCTAAACAAGATGCATCATCTGGAAATTTATAATCTGTAACACCGCTAATTTCACAATGTGTGCTTGCTCCGCCTAAAGTTTCATTGTCGACATCTTCACCAATTGCAGCTTTTACCAAGTAAGAACCTGCTAAAAAGATAGAACCTGTTTTATCAACTATCATGGCTTCATCGCTCATAATTGGAAGGTAAGCACCACCTGCAACACATGAGCCCATTACAGCAGCAATTTGAGTAATTCCCATGCTACTCATTACTGCATTATTACGGAAGATTCTTCCAAAATGTTCTTTATCAGGAAAGATTTCATCCTGCATTGGCAAATAAACACCGGCACTATCAACCAGATAAATTATTGGCAATTTATTTTCGATAGCAATTTCCTGAGCCCTTAAATTCTTTTTACCTGAAATTGGAAACCAAGCACCGGCTTTTACAGTTGCATCATTGGCAACAACCACACACTGTCTTCCACTTACATATCCAATCATTACAACAACTCCCCCTCCTGGACAACCACCATGTTCCGGATACATTTCATATCCTGCCAAAGCACCAACTTCAATACGAGGCGTATCCTTATCCAATAAATAATCCACTCTTTCACGGGCAAGCATTTTGCCTTTTTCCTTTTGTTTAGCAGCAGCTTTTTCGCCACCACCTTTGTAAATTTTGTCTAAACGGGTCTGAAGTTGGTCTAAAAGTTCTTTCATGGTAATTTTTTTCTATTTAGAAACTAATTTCTTTTGGTTTGGTAATGGTTTGAATGCCTTATAATTGGTATGATTTTTTTATAAAATCAGACAAAAAATCAGGTTCACAAAACTAAACTTAAGCCTCGAATTTCAAAGAGAGTTTGCTACTTATTTAGAAATGATTACTTTTGCGCTTGGGTGAGCCCTGTACGACCAGCTCCCTCTAATCCCCCAGGTCTTGATCGAAGCAAGGGCGTGAGGTTGTAGCGGTGCGATGCAGTAAGCTTGCCCATTTTTTGTGCC
>JBMLOK010000463.1:0-2681 GCA_049243005.1 Bacteroidia bacterium
TTACCAAACCTTCAGCTGTTATTACCATGATTGCTCTTTTACTCAATGTATTTCTAAACTGGGTATTGATTTATGGAAAATTTGGTATGCCTGAATTGGGTTTATTTGGTGCAGGAATTGCCACTTCTTTTTCGAGATTGGTGATGGCTGTGATGATGTATCTGTATGTTCGTTTCAATCAAATGTATCAGCATTTTCATCATTTAAAACAACACGACCACGACATTATCTGGTTGAAAAAGATCTTTCAGATTGGACTACCTTCAGGATTTCAATATTTTTTTGAAGTAGGTGCTTTTGCCTTTGCTGCCATTATGATTGGCTGGATAGGAGAATATGAACTGGCAGCGCATCAGGTAGCTATCAATATTGCTTCTGTTACTTATATGATTGCAACCGGATTATCAGCAGGTGGTTCTATTGCGGTTGGTGATGCATTGGGCAGAAGAAACAGGCAGGATATCATTCGTTCAGGATATGCAGCTGTAATTCTGGCAACTGCATTTATGGGCGTTTGCGCCATTGTTTTCAGTTTGTTTAATCAATGGATAGTTGCTTTATACATCAACGATTTACGTGTAGCTGAAATGGCAACAGGATTGTTAATTATCGCCGCATTTTTTCAATTAAGTGATGGCATTCAATGTGTAGGTTTGGGAATTCTCAGAGGCATTGGTGATACCAAAATTCCAACTGTCATCACCATTATTGCCTATTGGGTAATCGGAATTCCAATAGGATATTATTTGGGTTTTAAAACCGGATTGAGTCTCTATGGAATCTGGATTTCATTGTCGATTGGTCTCAGTTTTTCTGCTGTTTTATTGAGCTTCAGGTTCAAAAAACGTAGCCGACTCATCGATTTAAATTATCATTCGGCCATCAATGAGCACTAAATTAAAAGTACACCTGGCACTCTTGCTGGTTTCCATTATTTACGGAGCCACTTTCACATTGGCAAAACTGGCCATGCCTTTATACATCAAACCGTTTGCCTTTATTCTTTTGAGAATCATGGTGGCCATTGTTTGTATTTTTATCTTCCATTCCATTTTTGTGAAAGGCAGTATCAAAGACAAAAAAGATTTATTGCCTCTGTTGGTATCAGCAGTATTTGGTGTAGCAGCCAATATGATGTTATTCTTTAAGGGATTGTCGATTACTACGCCCATCAATGGAGCAGTGCTGATGCTGAATACACCTGTATTTGTTATCATCTTCGCGGCTTTGGTACTCAAGGAAAGTTTGAGTATAGCAAAAATTACAGGCATTTTAATAGCAGGATTTGGAGCCCTCATGCTCATGGGAGGAACCCGTTTTAATTTTAGTTCCGAAACAATTTTGGGTGATATTTATGTCACCTTAAATGCAATTATTTATGCCTTTTATTTGGTGTATGCAAAAAGGTTAATGAAGAAGTATCATCCATTAACAGTGACGCTTTATTCATTTTTCTTTGGATTTTTTATGGTGCTTCCATTTGCTTATTCAGAGTTCAGCGAAGTGCAGTTTTCAATTTTGCCTGATTATATCTGGGGTGTATTGGCATTTGTTACCATCGGTTCAACATTCCTAACCTATGTACTCAATGCCTATGCATTACGCCATGCCGATTCAGGTCTAGTTGGTTCCTATATCTATTTGCAACCCGTAATGGCTGCTATCATTGCTATTAGCAGTGGTAAGGATACATTGAGTATGGACAAAATATTGAGTATGTTACTCATTTCATTTGGTGTCTATCTGGCATCACAAACCCGATTTTTAAATTCATCAATTGTAAAAAAGTCAGTTTAGATGCTTTTTTATATCAGTAATTACTAAGTTTATAAATACTATTTTCGTTATATGATAAGATCAATGACAGGCTACGGACAAGCCGAATCAGAAGTTGAAAGATTCCAGTGTAAGGTTGAAATGAAATCACTGAACAGTAAGTTTTTCGAACTCAACTTGCGCATGCCTCGTAACATGCAACACAAGGAAACTGAATTGAGAAGAGAATTACAGAAATTGTTCGAAAGAGGAACAGCTTCGGTGTTTATCAATATGAATTATAAAAATGCAGAAGACAAAGTCACTCCACTAAACCTAGATGTGGCTGAATACTATTTGGGTGAAATGAAAAAGCTTTCGGAAAGAACTGATATTCCTCAAAACAGTTTCTTCAATAATATTTTTGAGTTCCCAAATATTCTTGCTGTAAAGGAAGATGATAACAACGAAGATGATTACAAGAATTTGTTTACTTGTATTCAATCAGCCTTTTTGAAGTTTGATGAATTTCGCAAACAGGAAGGGGAGATGTTGAGCAACGAATTAGTGAAGATGTGCAGAAAGATTGAGGAGAAAATGAATGAACTGGAGCCATTTGAAAATGAAAGAATTGAAATCATCAAAGAAAGATTAAGTAAAGAACTCAGCAAGCTTGCAGCCGATATGGTTGATAAAAACAGGTTTGAACAAGAGCTGATTTATTATTTCGAAAAACTGGATATCAGCGAAGAAAAAGCCAGGTTGAAACAACATTGTGATTATTTCCAAAGCACCATGAAAGAAGCCAGCAGTGGCAAAAAACTGGGTTTCATTGCACAAGAAATGGGAAGAGAAATCAATACCATCGGTTCAAAAAGTAATCATCCACAAATGCAAAGAAAGGTAGTTGAAATGAAAGACGAATT
>JBMLOK010000463.1:2781-5204 GCA_049243005.1 Bacteroidia bacterium
CCCTGCATCCCAACAAACCGGCCTATCCGATGCTGAGGTGCTCTCTTCGAGGGAGAAAAACGGCTCTAATCAAAGTGAATTAAAAGAAAAAAGCAGGTTCTTTACGGTATTGATTGATGTGGTTTTCGAACCCATGTTCATCATTCTTTTATTGTCTTCTTTGTTATATTTCATTTTAGGGAAGTACCAGGAAGGTGTAATCATGCTTGTTGCAATTATCATCGTTTCTGGTATATCCATCTTTCAGGAATCTAAAAGCAGAAGTGCAGTTGAGGCTTTAAAAAATCTAACCGGACCAAGAGCCAAAGTCATTAGAAATTCAGACTTGATTCAGATACAAATTTCTGAAATTGTTTTGGGTGATATCATTATTGTTGAAGATGGAGATACCGTTCCGGCAGATGCAGTTTTACTAAAAGCCAATGATTTTTCTGTAAACGAAAGTATGCTTACAGGAGAGTCTTTACCACTTTATAAAGGTCCCGATAAGGAAGACAAACTAATTTACAAAGGAACCATGGTATTGTCGGGTTCTGCTACTGCCGAAGTAAGTGCCATAGGTAAATCAACCAAATTAGGTACAATTGGTGATTCATTAATTGAAATTGAAGAAGTAAAAACTCCCCTTCAAATACAAATCAAAAAGTTCATTTTAAGTATGCTCTTGTTTGGACTACTGGCTTTTGTAGTGGTTTGTGTATTGAACTATATAGAAACAGGAAATTTTATACAAAGTTTATTATCGGGATTAACATTGGCCATGTCTGTAATCCCTGAAGAGATACCTGTTGCTTATAGTACATTTATGGCATTGGGTGCTTATCATTTGTATAAAAAAATGGTGATTGCTCGTAATCCGCATCGACTCGAAAGTTTAGGTGCAGCTAGTGTCATTTGTACTGATAAAACTGGAACCATTACCGAAAATAAAATGGTCCCTGCTGAAATTTATGAATTGAAATCAGATACTTTTTTCGCTTTGGATTCAAAAGAATTTCAAATGAATGAGGTATTGGAATATGCCATGTGGTCATCAGAAACAGAACCATTTGATCCCATGGAAAAAGCCATTCATGAATTGTATTCAAATAAGAGTGAGAAAGATTCCAGAAAAGATTTTCAAATGTTCAAAGAATATCCTTTGGAAGGCGAAAATCCAATCATGACGCATGTGTTTTCAAATCAAACAGAAAATAAAATAGCTGTTAAGGGAAGTGTGGAAGGTGTTTTGAAACAATGTAATTTATCTGATGAAGAGAAAGCCAATTTTCTTGCAAAAGCCAATTCTCTAGCAGCAAAAGGACATCGTGTTTTGGCTGTAGGAAAAGCCGAAATGGACAAGAATCTACTACCTGAAAAACAAGAAACATTTAGCTTTAATTTATTAGGACTGATTTCATTTTACGACCCACCAAAGTCGAATATGAAAGATGTAATGGCTCAATTTTACAAAGCAGGTATTAGAGTTTTGATGATTACAGGAGATCATCCTGAAACTGCTAAGTCTATTGCCAATCAGATAGAAATGAAAGATGCAGATGAGGTGATGATTGGCACTGAGTTGATGAAATTGAGTGATGATGAATTAAAGGAAAAAGTAAAATCAGTTTCCATTTACGCGCGTATGTTTCCGGAAGCAAAATTAAGAATTGTAGAAGCATTAAAGTCGAATGGAGAAATAGTTGCCATGACAGGTGATGGCGTAAATGATGCACCAGCATTGAAGGCCGCACATATAGGAATTGCAATGGGTAAAAGGGGTAGTGAAGTTGCAAGAAACATTGCCACATTGGTTTTGGCAGATGATGATTTCAGCCACATGCCCGAAGCCATTGCATTAGGCAGAAGGATTTATGATAACCTAAAAAAAGCTATCAGGTACATCATCTCCATTCATATTCCAATTATTATGATTGTAACTCTTCCCTTAATTTTATTCTGGAAGTATACCAATTTGTTTTTGCCGATTCATGTTATTTTTCTTGAATTAATTATGGGTCCAACTTGTTCTATCATTTACGAAAACGAACCCATCGAACCCAATACCATGGCTCGTCCACCACGTGATTCAAAATTGTCTTTCTTTTCATTCAGGGAACTTTCTGTTAGTATACTTCAAGGTTGTATCATTACAATTGCTTGTTTAAGTTTAGGTTATTATTATATCGGAATTGGTTCATCAGAAGCCATGGTAAGAACCATTGTATACATGACCCTCATCTTTTCAAATTTGTTTCTAACATTAGAAAACCGATCGTTCAGGTATTCAATATTCACTACCATTCAATACAAAAACAGATTGATACCAATGATTTTAGCTTTGTCTTTAATCATACCGGTTTTATCATTGTTTGTAACACCTATCCGACAAATTTTCGAGTTTGAAATTCCGAGTTTGTTGGTCATGTTCAATTGTTTTGCCG
>JBMLOK010000464.1:0-6657 GCA_049243005.1 Bacteroidia bacterium
ATAATAGGTAGTTTTTTAGTTGGGTTTGTTTTCTTTAAAAGTCAAAGGACATTAGGGACAATTGGGACATGAAAATAGCATTATGATTTTAAATTAAATAATTAGTTGAACATATTTTGGTTAAAGTAAAAAATTATGTTTTATCTGATAGTGCCGGATGAACCAGAAATCTCGGCAAATAGAATTCAATTTTTCATGGGCAAAATACCATAAATAAAACCGTTTTTTTCTTCTGTGCTATGTAAATTCAATAGAATTTACCTGTTTAATCAAAATACAAACTAAGGTAGAGGTACTTTGCCAATTCCATAATCTAAATAAATACTATGGTTCAAATTCTTAATAACTTTATATCCGCTGCGGCCATTAATGAATACAAACAGATCCATAAAAAAAGCAGAAGTTTCCTTCTGCTTTTTTTGAATTTTAGATATATTAATAAAAACAAAATTTACTTGGGTAGAATTACTTTATCCATTACATGAACTACTCCATTAGAGGCTGTTGCTGAGCCTAAAATCAATGATTCATCAATATAAATTTTACCATCTTTAACATGCACTGTGGCATTGGTTCCATCAACCATTCCTAAAATTTGTCCATCTTTTAGTTGTTCCGCTTTTAATACACCTACATATACATGATGTTGTAAAATGTCTTGAAGTTTTGATTTATTTTCAGGTTTTAAAAGAGTCTCCACTGTTCCGGCAGGTAATAAATCAAATGCTGCATTTACTGGCGCAAAAACAGTAAACGGCCCCGCATTACTTAAAGCATCAACTAATTCTGCTGTTTGTACTGCTTTAACTAAGGTGGTATGGTCTGGTGAATTAACTGCTACTTTAACCACATCTTGTTGTGATTCATTGTCGGTTACACCAGATTGCCCAACAGCTGTAGTTTGTTCTGTGCCAACAGTTTCACTTGAAGTTGTTTCTGTTCCGCCACATGAACTCATCGCAAAATAGCTTAAACTTAAGCCAACGTAAAGAAATACTTTTTTCATAATGTTTTCATTTGTTATGGCAAAACTATTCCTGAATATTCATTGCTGCTATGACCTATGTCATGTTTTCGGATATTTTTATCTTATTATATTTGAGGACCAATTTTTGACACATATGAATAATAAAAGTATAGCAGAATTCGTAAAGGAAAATCAAAATGCAAGTAAAGTATTTGATAAATATGGTATAGATTATTGTTGTGGAGGAAAAATGAACTTTAAAGAATATTGCGTGAAGAAAAATCTTGATCCAATTTTAATTATTAATGAAATAGACACTGATTTAGATTATAAAGGGCAAATATCATTTAAAGACATTAATAAATGGCCTGCTGATTTAATCTGTGATTATATCGAGAAAACACATCATAGGTATTTAAAAGAGTTTTTCGAAATAGTTGAAACAAAAATGGAGAAGCTCATAAATAAGCATGGTTTCAAACACCCAGAACTAATCGAGATTAGAAATATTATAAAGAGTGCCCAATATGAATTACTAATGCACTTAAAAAAGGAAGAGTTGATATTATTTCCTGCAATAAAAAAAATTGTAACGGCAGATTTTAATAATTTACCAATAGAAGATTTTCCTTTTGGTAGCATTGCAAACCCAATAAATGCAATGGAAAATGAGCATAATCATGAAGGAGAGAGACTAGAATTATTAAAAAAACTAACAAATAACTTTACTCCACCTGATGATGCTTGTCAAACCTACCAAAGTGTATACAGAATCTTAAAAGAATTTTATGATGATATGCATAAACATGTGTACATAGAAAATCATATTTTATTTCCTAAAGTTTTATCTTTAGAAAAAATTTAAACTTCTAAAAACATGTTTTCTAAATCTTGCGAATACGCTATTAGAGCCGTTATTTTCATCTGCACTAAAAAAGAAGAAAATAAAGTAGTAAAAATTCAGGAAATCGCTGAAGCTGTTGGCGCTCCTGTTTACTATACTTCTAAAATCCTTCAACAATTAAGCAGACTCAAAATAATGGGTTCATTAAAAGGTCAGAATGGTGGATTTTATATGGGACAGGAACATAAGGAAATTAGACTTATTGATATAGTAAATGCAATCGATGGTGATAAGATTTTTAATGGTTGTGCTTTGGGTTTGAGCTCTTGCTCGGAAACCAAACCTTGTCCTTTACATGCGCAATTTAAAAGCATCAGAAAAGAAATTAAAGACATGCTTGAATCAACCACTATTCATGAATTAAGTAAGAATCTTTTAAAAGGAAAAACCACCCTAAAAAAATTATCATGGAAAGATTAGACAATGAAATAGCAATCCGTAAAATGGTCGTTCTGTTTTATGACAAAATTAAAATCAATATGCATCTAGGTGGCATTTTCCATAGTGCTATTGGAAACAAATGGGACTCACATATCGATACCATGGTGCTATTTTGGAGGCATATTTTATTGGGAGAAATGGTTTATGAAGGAAGGCCGGCCCAAAAACATATGGATATGCCTTTAACTCATTTTCATTTCGAAGTTTGGTTAGAATTGTTCAACCAGACAATAGATGAAAACTTTGAAGGTGATACAGCTTTATTAGCTAAAGAAAGAGCCTTAGGGATAGCAAAAGTTATTGAACATAAAATACATTCTAAAAATGATAGACAAATTAGTTGAACAAATCCAAAACAAGTACAGTGAAAAAGGTCAGGATGCCGAGGTGTTTTTAAAAGGACTTTTACATAGCAAGCCCATTAACTATTGGGATTATATTGAAACTGATACTTTACTTAGTTTACAAAAACCGAAAACGAATTTTTCGGATGAATATATATTCATTGTTTATCACCAAATAACTGAACTGGTATTAAGCCTCATTCGTCATGAATTGAATCAATTGACTTCAGATGATGAAATGTCACAAGAAACCATGATTGAAAAGGCAGGCAGAATGGAACGATATACCGGATTACTCATCAATTCATTCAGCATTATGAACCAAGGAATGGATTATGAGCAATACAATCAATTCAGGTTAAGTCTGGCACCGGCAAGTGGCTTCCAAAGTGCACAATTCAGAATCATTGAATTGATGTTTACTGATATCGATAATTTAATCAATGAAAGAGGTAAATCAAGAATGCCTGCAGATTGTAGTCTTGAAAACAAGTTCAATTATATCTATTGGCAGGATGCTGGAATTGACCACCAGACTGGAAAAAAATCTGTGACCCTATCTGATTTTGAAAACAGATACATGGAAGAATTTGTACTTCTGGCTAATAAAATGCAAAAAAAGAATCTTAATCAAAAATTAAAGGATTTAAAAGATAGAAATGCATTGTCTGATGAACTTGTTTTGGCAATGAAAAAACTAGACCATCAATTAAATGTTGCATGGCCAATTGTGCATTTGGAAACTGCTCATACCTATTTAAACAAAAAAGGCGAAAGTACTGCTGCAACAGGAGGTTCACACTGGATAAAGTATTTACATCCTCAATACCAAAGACGTATTTTCTTTCCTCAATTGTGGTCTGAACAAGAGCTGGAAAACTGGGGAAAATAAAAAACTAATTAAAATCAGAGCGAAGTCTGACATGCATCATTTATTTTAGAATAATCATTTAAGATATTTGTGTCTGATTTAAAAACAAAAGGTATTAACAAATGCCTTTTTTAATATCACATATTAAGACATTTTTATCTGATTAAAACAATGAATATGAAAAAATCAATTTTAGCAGGATTAGGAATTGGCATATTAGCCTTCTTATATTCTTGCGGAGGCAACACAACTTCTGAAAACAAAACAGAATCTTCTGGAAACGAAACCCAAGCATCAACATCACAATCAGCAAATGATGAAAAAGGTATTGGTCCAATAAAGGAGGTAACATTAAACAATCCTTTAAATGAAGAAATGTCTGAAAAAGGAAAAGAAATCTATGAGCTTAAATGTTCTTCCTGCCACAAATTAGATGGAACAAGAGTAGTAGGACCTGGATGGACAGGAGTAACAGAAAGAAGACAACCGGAATGGATTATGAATTTCATCACAAATGTTGATGAAATGCTGAACAAAGACCCAAAAGCAATGACCATGTTGGAAGAATGTTTGGTAAGAATGCCTAATCAAAACTTATCTGAAGCAGATGCAAGAAATATTCTTGAATTTATGTACAAAAACGATTTAAAAAAATAAGCCTCAAAAAAAATAATATGAAAAACTCAACAATTAAATTACTCCTAGTTGGCATCGGTCTGATGATGCTATCAGGAGGTGTATTCTTTATTGGTTGTAAAGGAAAACCACAAGCATCAGGAACGGATAAAGATGCAGCAAGTAAAGTTTATGTAAGTCCGGGAAAACATGATGAATTCTACAATTTTGTTTCTGGCGGATTCAGCGGTCAAATGTCAGTTTATGGATTACCATCAGGAAGGCTATTCAGAGTAATGCCAGTATTTTCAGTTGACCCAACAAGTGGATATGGCTATTCAGAAGAAACCAAGCCTATGCTAAATACCTCACATGGATTTGTTCCTTGGGATGATTTACACCATGTTGCATTATCATTAACAAAAGGTGAGCATGATGGTAGATGGGCATTTGGAAATGCTAATAATACTCCACGAATTGGGCGTATCGACTTAAAAACATTTAGAACTGTTGATATTCTTGAAATACCAAATAGTAGTGGAAATCACTCTTCCCCATTTATAACAGAAAACTCAGAGTATGTAGTTGCGGGTACAAGATTTAGTTATCCAATGGATGATGAAGAAAGTCAACCAGATGTTTCAATATCATCATATAAAAAGAATTTTAAAGGAACAGTTAGTTTTATCTCCGTTGATCCAAAATCAGGAAATATGAATATAGGATTCCAATTATTATTACCTGGTTTTAACTTTGATTTAGCTCGCGCCGGTAAAAAAGCTTCACACGATTGGGTATTCTTTTCTTGTTATAACACAGAGCAAGCAAATACTCTTTTGGAGGTAAATGCGTCTCAGAAAGACAAAGATTTTATAATGGCGGTAAATTGGAAAAAATGTGAAGAATTGGTAAAAGCAGGAAAAGCAACAAAGAAAAAAGTAAGGTATACACACAATACCTATAGTGAAATTACTCATTCAGCTACCTCTGAGTTATTAACAGAGGTAAACATGTTAGACCCTAAACAATTTGAAGGTTTGGTTTACTTTATGCCTTGTCCAAAATCACCACACGGATGTGATGTTGACCCAACAGGTCAATATATAGTTGGTTCAGGTAAACTTGCTGCAATTATTCCGGTATTCTCATTCGACAAAATGAAAAATGCAATTCAAAATAAAACTTATGAAGGAGATTTTGAAGGAATTCCGGTTTTAAAATATGACGCAGTATTACATGGTGAAGTTAAAAAGCCTGGCCTAGGTCCTTTGCATACAGAATTTGATGGAAAAGGATTTGCTTATACATCATTTTTCGTTTCATCTGAAATTGTAAAATGGAATATTGAAAAATTAGAAGTTGTAGATAGGGTACCAACTTATTATTCTATCGGTCATTTATGCATCCCAGGTGGTCCAACAACAAAACCACATGGTAAATATGTAATTGCCTATAATAAAATTACCAAAGATAGATACTTACCTACTGGTCCTGAATTAACTCAATCTGCTCAGCTTTACAGTATCGATGGTGATAAAATGAAATTGCTACTTGATTTTCCTACAATTGGGGAACCACATTATGCAGAGGCAATTCCAGCTAGTTTGGTTGCACCAAATTCAACAAAAATTTTCAAACTAGAAGAGAATAAACACCCTTATGTTGCAATGGGAGAAGGTAAAGCAAAAGTTGAAAGAAAAGGAAATGAAGTTCATGTTTACATGACTTCTATTCGTTCACACTTTACACCTGATAATATTGAAGGGGTAAAAATGGGTGATGTTGTATATTTCCATGTTACAAACTTAGAACAAGATTGGGATGTCCCACATGGTTTTGCCGTTAAAGGAGCCAACAATGCAGAATTATTAATTATGCCTGGCGAAACCCAAACTTTAAAATGGACACCTGATAAAGTAGGTGTAGTTCCAATATATTGTACCGATTTCTGTTCTGCATTGCATCAGGAAATGCAGGGTTATGTTCGCGTTTCGCCTGCCAATTCCACTGTCCCATTGAGCTTCTCAACCGGTGGTGACAACCAACCAAGTACTAAATAATATTAGAGGGCTGCATACTCTACATGGGGGTAGTTTATGCAGCCCCTCTTTAAAAAATCAAAAATGAAAAAATTAAGTCAAACAAGCAGAATGATTCTAGCACTTGGAAGTTTAAGTGTTATAGCTTGCTTCTGGCTCCCTTTATGGGAAATAAAACTTTGGGCACCACAATATCCGGAAGGATTAAGAATAGAAATTTGGCACAATGCTTTAAAAGGTGATGTAGATGTGATTAATGGATTGAATCATTATATAGGAATGAAACATTTAAAAGCGGAAATGTTTCCTGAATTCACTTATTTAAAATTCATCATTGGTGGTTTTATATTATGGGGACTTCTTGTTGCCTGGAAAGGAAATATGAGATTTTTAACTTTTTATGTTATCAGTTTAATTTTAGGTGGCATAACAGCACTATTAGACTTTTATAGATGGGGATATGATTATGGACATAA
>JBMLOK010000465.1:0-3277 GCA_049243005.1 Bacteroidia bacterium
GTTGTTCAAAACCCAAACTCAATACTGTTTTTGGCTTGTTGCTCAAAACTCAAACACAATACTGTTTTTGGCCTCTAAGCTTACGAAAATGCGCTGCGTTTTTTTCGACGGTTTTCGTTTTGGATGAACTTAGGGATTATTTCATGATCCCATTGGGGGGAGTCATCAGAAGAAATGAAACCCTTTGCATTCCGCTGCGCTGCATGCAGGTTTTTTTGTGCCCCTAAGCTTACGAAAATGCGCTTCGCTATTTTCGACACTTAGGGGCACAAAAAAACCCAATTTTGCTTTGCAAAATTAGGTTTCATTTCTTCTGGCGGAGAGTGAGGGATTCGAACCCCCGGTCCTGTAACAGACAACAGTTTTCAAGACTGCCGCAATCGACCACTCTGCCAACTCTCCACTGCAAAAGTAGTATTCTAGATTATTTATCCAAAACTAAAAGCAAAAAAAAGGCGCATCAATTGATTTGATGCGCCTTTTTTGAATTAATTGGCTGTTATTCAACCACAATTTTTTTCGAGAATTTTTGTCCTCCAACGTTCATATTCACAAAATATAGGCCACTTTGTAAATTAAACTGCGATTTGCTGATTTGGAATTCTTGAATTCCTGCTGCTTGATCACCTGAAAATAAAACTCCTAATTCTTTTCCTGCGATATCAAATAAACGAATTTCTACATCTTCGTTTTTGTTTAACTCATAAGAAATGGTTGTCTCATAATTGAAAGGATTAGGTTGAACACTGAATCTGATTTGTTTTGCCAATTCATCTTCAATACCTGTTACTGTTCCTAATTTCACGTTATCTAAGTAGAAGTTATTTCCACCAGCATATTTGAATTCAATTTTGAATTTAACATTTGAGTTGTTAGGAATAGCTGAACCTTCAATTTTAACTTCTTTCCATTTGCTTTGGTTAGCAGGAACAAAATTAATATTACTTGCTAATTGAGCTGCAGTTCCTGTACCAATAGTTGAAATAGTTGCAGAACCAATTGCTGCTCTGCTAATCCATGTTTTACCACAATCAACAGATGTATAAACTCTTAATTCTTCTTTTGTAGCTCCACCACCAATATCAGCACTTAATGTTCCTTGAGCAAATGCATAATTAAATGAGAAGTATCCATTAGAAACACCTTGAAAATTATAAGATGGAGAGATTAAAGATGTTAATGCTCCAACTGATGAACTTAAATTGAATGGATCTTTAGGGTACATCATACAAGCATTTTGATTAAATGATGTTGCTCCTGTTCTAACCCATTTGTTTTTATCGTTCTCATATTCGAAAACCCAACCTTTATCATACCAATTGTTTTGGTACCACCAATCAGCAGTATAATAACCTGAAGGATTATCAGCAGCTGCAGGTTGAATTACAACATAATCTTTATATGTTACTGAAGATGTGCCATTAGGACCAGTTACCTCTAAAGTAACTTCGTAAGTACCTGGATTATCGTATTGAATTTGTCCAGGAGCTTTAGTAGTAGCACTAGATGGTGTTCCTCCAGGGAAGCTCCATTTCCATGCAGTTATGTTTGAATTGTATGAATTATCTGTAAATGAAATTTTGTTTCCTGCACAAGTAACTCTTGTAGTAGTGCTAAAAGATGCGATAGGAGCGCAAGTTGCAGTTGAATTGTCTTTAACTCCTGTAGAGATTAAATTATCTTCTTGCCACAAAGTTCTTCTGTAGTTGTCTAAAACGTAATGCATTCTAATAACTTGTTGTTTTGTAAACATGTTACTTGCACAATTTCCGATAAAATAATCCATGTAATTTTCCTGCATATCCGGTAAATCAGGGATTTCATTGGTACAAGTATTGTATCTTTTATCGGCACATTTGTTTCTTAATGGCTCATTTGAAGTTGCAGAAAAGATAGTTGGAGGTGTATCAAGTACTTCATCACCATCTAATCCACAAGTTTCACCTTGAGTTTGGAATGGGTGGTATAAACCTAACCAGTGACCAGTTTCGTGGGTACTTGTAGTTACTTTAGGAGTTTGACCCGGATTAGAAGTTCCAATGTTTCCAAACTCATTATGAATTACAATGATACCATCTGTTGATGCACCATTGTTGAAACCCATTGGGAATTGAGCGTATCCGGCAATACCAACTGTATTACCTCTGTTGATACCTCTAACAACCCAGATATTGTAATATCTTTTTGTATCCCAAACGCTTAATTGTTTTAAATCGTCATTTCCTTTATTTGTTAAAGGAGTTTGAACTCTAACAATACCGTTTGTGCAATTTCCTTTAGGGTCTTTGCGAGCCAATCTAAATTCAACTTCAGCATCAGCAGCTAATTGTTTGTAGCTGTAGAAAACACCATTGAAAGTATCTTGACGACGATTTGTAGAATCAGAAACTAAATTTCTAAAACTTTGGTTTAGAAAGTTGATTTCGCTTTGAATTTGAGCATCACTAATATTTTCACTTCCATAATTGTGCAAAACATGCACAACAACCGGGATGATATATTTAGGAGCTGACGCTTTTTTCAGACTGTTTTTGTCTGATGGTTTGTAAGTTTTGATGTATTCTTTGAAATCTGCATCAAATTTTTTCTTCGCTTCCAGTAATTCCGGATGCTCAGAAACTAAATTTTGGTGGTGCTGATCGGTTCCGCAAGAGTTCACTTTAACTTGTGAAAACCCTGATGCAGAAATAATTGCGAAAGAGGCTGCCAGTAAAAACTTCTTCATATGATGTTTTGTCGTTTGGTTAGCAAAATAGTAAATTATTTTTTTAAGTCAACTTATTTATAAAACGGGTTGTACAAGGTATCATTTTTTTTGTTCCCATACCTCTAATTCGAACATTCTTTTTTTGTCAAATTTTAATCTCATGGCAGTTGAAACTTTATGAAATCCATGTTTTCCAGCTGCTCCGGGGTTCAAATGCATCATTCCAGAATTTGGGTCCTTCATGGCTTTTAATATGTGAGAATGTCCGCAAATCATTAAATCATAGGATTTTAGTGATATTTGTTTTCTAAATAAAGGTGAATAATGGCCTGGATATCCACCAATATGTAACATACAAACTTTCACTTCTTCACAATTAAACTCCAAAATTTCAGGCATTTGAATCCTTAATTCTTGTCCATCGATATTCCCATATACAGCTTTTAGGGGTTTAAAGTTTCTTAATAAATCAAATGTTTTTTCATCTCCCCAATCACCGGCATGCCATATTTCATCACAATCCTTAAAAAAATCGAATAAGGTTTCTGGAACAAAACCATGTGTATCACT
>JBMLOK010000466.1:0-13301 GCA_049243005.1 Bacteroidia bacterium
CACAAAATATGAAATCCCGCTTTAACTGTAGAATAAGAGTTTAGGAATTCTTTGGCGGTATCTTCCGAATTGAATTTTTTGGGTTCCCATTGTTTAAGAGCTTTACTACCGAAATAAAAAGTAGATTTTACATAATCTATATAATCAGTCAGGAATTTTGGCATATGCAAAATTTGATAATCATTTGAAATTAATTGGTCATGCATATTATATATAGGAAGATTATATAACCTGAATGGTGCAAGATTAAATGGCTTTAAAATTTTCAAGAACTTTGTAGAAACTAAAACTCTTCCTCCGTCCAATATATAAGGATGATAATTCATGATGTCTGTAAGCTTTGCACCTTTAACCAAATGCCCATGTTCAATAACAAATTCAATTTCACTAAAACCCGGCTTTGGTTTTTTTTTCTCCTTTGTAACAAAATAGGTTTCTTCAAATAAGTCGAAATTGCTTTTGTCTTTGAACTTATCTCTTATTAATTCAACTTGAGATTCGGCATCTTTTAAACCGATTACTTTCGGTTCATAAGTTCTTTCTAATCTGAAAAATTTCATATTCTTAGTTAATGTTATTTGATTAAAGAATTAAAGAAAAATCCTTAATTGATTAAGAATCTTCTCAATCAATTTAATTAAGTTGATAGTATTTACCAAAATTTAAACTTTTACCTTTCACCAAACTATATTCAAATCTTTCCTCTTCTGTCTATATGTTTTTATACTCTTTGCATCAATTGGATTATACCGTAAATCAAGTAATTTCAACTTCTTGTTTCGAAATACAGCCTTCGGAATTTTCTTCAATTTATTTCCTTCAAGATGCAGCATGTAAATATTCGACATTTTAGAAATACTATTGGGTACTTTTTCTAATCCCCTATATGAGCCATCAATAAATCTAAGAGACTTCATTTCTAAATGTTTGGCAGTATCTAAATCAAAAAAACGAAAATATTTATATTGCTTTTCACTCAATCCGAGTGATGAAACATCAAAATCTACAAAGAGGATAACATCCTTTTTTAATGAGTCAATGCAAATATTATAATAAAAATGATTTGGGTAAGGTGCTAATTCAATTTTCACATCATAGCAAGCAGAATCTAATCCGATAAAAGAATAAGTCCCTAAACTATCTGTAATTCCATGTTGAATTATTTTGTTATTTTGATTCAAAGTCAATTGAGCTTGACATGCAGGTAAATTGTTTCTAAATATATTGATTACAGTTACATTTAATGATTGCCCTAAAGCCAAACTTGAATCTAAGAAAAATAGTACAATTAAGTAAAATACAAAATCAAGCTTTGATTTACTATCACAATAATTCCCTGATTCTGCAACTTCATTTATATCTCTAATCATATTTATTTAGCTATTCATAAAGATTATCCATTAATTCTATTCTTTACTTTCTCATTAAAATTATAAATCACAGTATCCATCATTTTTTCATCCCAATCGGAAACTTCGAATTGTGATATTATAATTTTACCCATATAGGAGATTTGCAATTTAAATTTCGGATACTTAGTATTTAATGGCTTCTTAAAAATCTTTACTTTATCAACATCATATTTTTCATCGATATGAATGTTATTAAATTTAAGGGCTTTAAGGCAAACTTGATTTTCATGTATCTTAATTTCTTGTATATAATATTTACCACTTTTATAACTTATATAAGTGGTTGAAGATAATATATATATTATAATTAAATATGGTATATTAGAGTATAAATTACTAAAATTAATTGGCGTAGCAATCAAAAAAAGTATCAAAAGTGGAGTAAAAATAAGACTCCATCTGAATATATTAATAAACCTATCCCTAAATTTAACATTAGAAGAAAATAATATTTCTGTTTCCATTTTTTAGTAAACACTAAGGTTTATAACCAATATAAAATATTTATCAAATTAAATAAATATTCAACACTTTAATCTCTACGAGGAGTTATGGTAATATGTAATCCTGTTCTGTTTTCATTAGCATAATAAGTATCATATTCCATTTCTTGAAAATAAAATGAATTCTCAATATTAATTTGATGTTTTACTTTTAAAATTTTAATAAAACTTCGAAACCTATCTAATCCAATATAAGGATTCAGTTCAAATTCACTTTTTAAATTATATGGTGTTATATAAACAATTCCACCTTCATAAAGACTTTCATATTTACAATATAAAAATGCAAATGAATCTAAGTCTGTCAATCCTTTGCTTGTTAACTCACTTGTATATGGTTTATAACTTATCAAGTTAAAATGAGACATAGAAATTCTTGCAGGAAATTTTGCCCCTAAAAAGACAAAGGTCAAACCAAACAAAACAATTAGTGATAAAAACTTATTTCTACTTACCATTACTTTCGTTCATTTTAACAAGTACTATTAGGATTAATTTTTCGAAAATGAATATACAATATTTCATTTAAGATTTAGTTTCTTCATTTTAATATTGCACATTTCTTTAGAACATTTAAAAATGATTTGCTTGAAACTTTGTCAAAAGACGACAGGTATCTATAAGAGCATTACCTAAGATAATTTTGAATAATATTTTTACAAGAGTGCGTTATGCAATGATTCTGTTTTGATGAATTCTGGAAAGACAAAAATAGAAATTACTTTTTGTCGGATAATTCACTTACCATACAACCCTTTTCTTTAAATACTTTAATTTTTCCAATTCAATACTATCTATATAGTTTCTTTTGAAAATAACACATAGACTATCAATAAATATCCTTGTATCAATCAAGCTAATTATCTTCTTTTCTTTTGGAGATTGTTTTAAATCATCAATAAATTTAATTTCAAATGCCCTATATAATAGTTTGTTTTTTGAAGTTGTATCTTGTTTTATTTTATGAGCTATAGTTTCAATTTCTCTTAAAGTTTTTGGAGTAATAAAAAACTCAAATCTTGGATTCCAAATATCATTTTGATGAAATACTGAATCATCAGCAATTATCAATACTGGTGTAGGTCTATCTTGTGAACCTACAACTTCCAATTTTATACTATGAATATTTCTTTCCTCTTTGCAGGACAAACATGGTAAAATTGCAATTAATGAAAAGTAAAAAAATGATTTCATTTTAAATATCGAATATGAAAATGGACCGAGTTTTTATGTCTGCTAAAACTAGCAAAATAAAATACTTTTTCTATGACCAAAAATTTAATTTGAAATCTAAATGGATTTTACTGAAAATGATATCCTAATTCAAACTAATCTTCTTAGTACTCAATTTATCTTTACTTGCTATTTGAATGATGTATATGCCTTTTGCATTTCCCCTTAAATCTAATTCTCTGCTCTCTCCTACTTCAAACTTTTTGCTTAAAATCTTTTCTCCGCTTACAGAATATACTTCAACTTCCAATGCTTCATTAATTTTAGAATCGATATACAATCTATCTGTTACCGGATTGGGATAAATTTTAAATTCATCTTGTTTCAATTTTGATATTCCTGTTGGTGCTCCATATTTGCTATTGGCAAATGTGGTATTGTTACAAATTATCTCCGAAACACTATTTGGTACATATCCGCTTATATAGGTATCTGTAGTGATATTCACCGCGATCATTTCCTTTTTTCCTAAGCTGTCTAGTCCAACCAATACGTAGGTTCCCGATAATTGATCATAACTCGAAGAACTAGCCTGAAAGTATGGATATTTATTCAATGATACTTTCGGAAAAATAAATCCACTGTTTTTTTCTATTTCAATGATATCTGTCCCGAGGTATTTATTTGTTGAATCAAAATTCGCTATTCTGGCAAATAACCTATCTCTTACATTGTCGTAGTTTACAGCTGTTATGGTGCTGATATAATAACTTGTAGTTAATTGAATTTTACTTACTAAAAATGGAGGATTCCTCACCGAAAATTTATACAAACTCATAGAATTATCTGTATTCATTCCCACATAATAAATGATACCTGCATTGGCATCAAATGTAATGGCATCAAGAACCAATCCAACTGCATCAGGCTCCTGAATTGAACCTATTAAACTATCCTGATTTGTATTTAATGATGTTGCATAAACTAAAATATTCTTTTGTGCATCCATTTTTAGTTTATACATGGTTCCCGTTGCCATATCAAATTCAGATATGTTTGAAACCAGAGTTCCCGGTTTAAAAGTTTGCGTATTATTATTGGCATCAAACTCCAATAGTCCTGTCTCCGAATTTTGATCTGAAATTCCTGATAAATAATATTTACCATTATAAGCATCGTAACCCGAAGTCGCCACCATGTAAGCCTTCAAATCAGACGGAAATACCTGAACAGTTGCTGAATCAAATATTTGCCATTCAACTATATCAATTTTTCCAGGCCTGTAGCCATTTGCAGCACCAATTAATTGAATTTGTGCATGTAAGCTAATGATTGAAATAAATAAAAAGCTGATTGATAGTATAAATTGTTTCATATGCTTTGAATTGTTCTTAATCAAATATCGACAGACTAAATTTATTTTTATATTAAAATCCACGTTTTCATGTAAAATGACACAAATAAATTCGGTCATAATTGAAAACCTTAATATTAAACACAAAAGAAAAGTGGGTTGAAAAGCAAAATTGGAAGCGAAAAAACTTTGAATTATTTACCCGGAGAGCTTTGCAAAGGATTTGTTAAGTCAGTTTTTAGAAATTTTAATCGGAATTTATAATCGTTAATTTCTCTATTGAATAGACTTTATAAAGCTCAATTGTAATGTGAATTACAAACTTGATTAGATTAGAAAATTCCTTATAAATGCTTAAGGTTAAGGGAAGCTTCAAATCGAAATATTTATAATTTTTAGTATATTTGATAAGTGAAGAAAAAGAAACAAATAGGACTTGATTTTGTAGTTGATAAATTGACCAATTCCATTGAAAATGTGGTAACAGGTGATAGTTTTACAACGGAAATATCGCTTATTTCAGTTTCTGATTTAAAGACAATCACTAAAAAAAACGCTTGGGTTTTTGAATGGAAAAACGAATTTAAGCAACCTGAGAGAGATGTTTACAAATTGACTATTGTAAACAATCAATCCATTATCCAGGGTCTTATTAGTTTGGAGATAAAATCTGACCATGTTTATATGCATTTGGTTGAAAGTGCTCCATTCAACAAAGGTAAAACTAAAATTTATGCCGGTGTTCCTGGAAATTTAGTTGCTTTTGCTTGTAAACTCTCTTTTCAACGAGGACATGAAGGCAATGTTTCTTTTATATCGAAAACGCAACTTGTTCAACACTATATTGATACTTTAGGTGCTTTACATTTTGGCGGTAGAGTTATGATAATAGATACTATTGCAGCATTAAAACTATTGAATAAATACTTTCCAAAATAACTTTAATGAAGCGAATCTTGAATTCAATAAAATATTAAAATAATGAATAAAATTAAATCAAAAGAACTTGATGTTGACTTTATTGGAGGGCAAGGACCTCTAACTAAAGATGAAGAAAGAGCTATTAGTGAATTTATAAAATCTCAAAAATTGTTGAAGTCTAAAGTAGAAGGTCGGAAAAGAAATAGCACACTTAAACCTAAAGAAACTGCATCAATTGAAAAATCATAATCAGTACGATAGAACATCTATTTTTTAAAGTATATCAAGATTAAAATGATTAAATATACTATTTGTAAGGACATAGCATGAATCCTAATTGACAATTTTAATTTTAGGAATAGCTCAAAAGTAATTACAGATAAACCTAATATAGACAGTATTTTCTATTTAGTTTTTAAAACACTCTTCGCATCCGGACCCAAATTAAACAACAAATCAAGGATGGATAAATTGGGGGTAAAACCGAACTTTTCTTCAAATACCTGCCAGTACTTTTTGTTGATTAACAGCTCGTTTTTAGGATTGAGATTCTTTGCAGAAAACCGATTTCTATAATCTAAATATTCAGGAAGATTTTTATTGTATTCGATTGTGCTATCAATAGTTAAATTGAGCTTCAAACACTTTAAAACCAATTTAACTAAACCTAAATTAAATTCAAATAAAGTACTTTCTTCTTTTTCGAAATAAGCTTCAAAAGCATCTCTGTAATAAAGGAAATAAGCTGATTTTCCATAAGCAGAAATCAGGGTTTGCCAATGTTGTTTTCTAAAATCCATTTCCTCATCAATCTGAATTTTACTGATCAAGGTTTTCTCTCCTGAAATTTGTTTAACAGGAATATTTAATACCTGAACTCCGTTTGCAGATAAAACCCTGCAGCGTGTTCTATACGTTTGTTTCTGGTAGTTTTCAAAAGCTTCAATCTGAATTTCTTCAAACTTCAAAGCATGCTGAAACCAGGCAATACAAGGCAAATAATGTAAAGTAAAAACCGGCTTCATTTTAAAACTATGGTATGAATGCCCATTTCATAATCTTTTGAAATGGCATCTTTGATGAGTAAATAATCTGTTTCTCTGTTCACATAATCCAAAGCGCTGCAATCTAAAATCAGAATTCGTTGATCGTTTTGTTGATTCAGGTATTCAAAATAAGCAGTTTGCAGACTTTCGAGGTACTCAGGTGAAATCTCCTGTTCGTAGGCTCTGCCCCTGTTTTTTATTTGCCACAATAGCTTTTCTACAGGATTATGCAGGTAAACCAACAAATCGGGTTTTCTTAATTGTAATTGAATAATGCTAAAAACCTTCGAATACAATTCGTATTCATCTTCATCTAAATTTACTTTAGAAAAAAGCAGGCATTTGGCAAAAAGATAATCTGAAACAGTGTGTTTAGTGAATAAATCCTGCTCGTTTAATTGTCCTTTTAACTGATTGAATCTTGCTGCCAAAAAACTCATTTCCAATGGAAAAGCATAACGTCTGGCATCCTTATAAAATTTGGGAAGAAAGGAATTGTCTTCAAACTCTTCTAATACCAATCTGGCTTGCAATTCAGATGCAAGTTTATTGGCCAGACTGGTTTTTCCGGAGCCAATATTACCTTCAATGGCAATAAACGAATATGGAATTTCGGTGAGATTCAAGGGCGCAATTTGTGTAGGAAAGATGAAATGCTACTTACAATTTTTCCACGTCGAGTAAATCTTCGCAGTTTTTGAGTAATTCAGCATTTGATAATTGTAACAAAGGATGAACAAAATCAGGACTTATTTCACATAGAGGAACCAAAGTAAATCTTCTTTGATGCAAATATGGATGAGGAACCTGAAGATTTTGAGAATGAATGATTTCTGAACCAAAATATAGGATATCGATATCAATAATTCTTTCAGCCCATTTTTCTAAACGAGTGCGACCTAATTCCAATTCAGTTTGAAGAATTAAACGGAGCAATTCTTCTGGTTTTAAGTCTGTTTTTATTTCAAGACACTGATTCAAAAACGGATTTTGGTCGGTTTTACCCCATGCCGCAGTTTTGTAAACCGATGAAATTTTGATTACCTCGATGGGTAATTTTTTAAGTGCTTCAATGGCATTGTTTAAATGAGCAAATGCATCACCCATATTGGAACCTAAAAGCAAATAGATACCTTTGTTCATTGCCACAAAGAAAATATTTTATTTTGGCATTTAATTTGCAAATCGATAACCATGAAAAAAACTACACTCATTGTATTATCCTTCTTAAGTTTATTGATTGTTTCTTGTCAGAAAGACACCGACTTAATAACTGAGGACCAATCACTAACAGCGACCGATTTCATTGGCACATGGAAAAGAGATAGTGTTTTATTAAACGAGGTGAGTTCAAGTGGAAATAGAACCAGGGTAGAATCATTAATAAACAATGGTACTTATTTGTTTAATTCAGACAAATCGAGCGGCCTTTTAAGTGTAAATGGTGATGATTATGCCATTACCTGGTCGGGAGCAACAGGCAGCATTACAATAAGTGAACCCGATTGGCTTTCACAAAAATACAGCACTTCCTTAATCAGTGGAACCAAAGTAAAATTGGTTGGTACAGCAACTATTGATGGAGTACTAAATGAAAGAATTCTGTATTTGAGTAAAAAATAAAGAATTCATTACTTAGTTCTCATATTTTAAAATTTAATTTTTGAACTGAATCGTTTTTTCAATTTTCTTGCTCAAATTTTCATCGATATCTAAAAAATAGATAAAAGTGGAATCATTTTTATACTTAACTTCAACTGTATCTGCTTCATAATACCTAAAATCATACTCTTTTAAATGCTTTTCAAATAAGAACTTTTTTGAATAAATATTGATTTCAGGAGCTACCATAGGGCTAGTAAAAGTTGTTTGAACTCTAATTTTATCATCCTGAAAATAAATTTTCTCATAAGGACTTATTAAGGTTCCTATTGCTGAAATTGCAATAATTACACCTATAAATGGAACCAATAAAACCATTAGAAAAAATATTGGAAACATTGAAAATAGTTTAAAGTAAAATGATTCAATTTTATTCGAAATTGAATTTTCTGCAAGTGGATAAATAGTTAATCCGCTTATAATGGCCAATACGAATAACAATCTACCAATCCAAAAACCCTGAAAACAATAGTTGAAGTTAAAATAGACTAAAACAAGAGTTGCAGTTAGTATTAAAGCCAAATAATGCATTCGTTTTAATCGTTTTGAAATCATTTGATTAAAACTCCAGGATATTTTCTTTTTCCAAAAAAACAATCCAAATGCATATAAACAAATGAGTAGAATTGTTATAGTATACGCCATTTGAATAGTATTAAACCATTTCCTTCAATCTTTCTAAAATCCTAACCATCGCATACGTATCAAGTTTACAATATTCCAATAAAGCTTTTCTTTGGGCTTCATATGTTACCGGACTTTGTGATTTTAATTGTCCGTAAACCAAACTTGCAGTGCCACCTTCCTGAATTTGCAGGGCTGAATAACTTAAGTCTGAAATCAAATGAGGTAAAATTGTTTTGATACTATGCGAGCCCTTTAAAGCAGGATGATAATACCAACGTTGCTGGAATGGAAGCATCAAATCTTGCATTCTATCAACCAAAGCCAATAGTTCTATTTCATATTTTGGAAACAACCTACTGAGCTCCAAAATCACACTTTTTTCAAACGACATATTATAAGTGATGATACTTCCTTTATCGCCTAAATCACTGAGCATTTGTTTAACCAAATCCTCTCTTGGATCAGTATCTCCATCACCCAAAAACTCAAAATGTAATATGTCTGATTTTTTATTTTTTTGTTGATGAAGTGAATATTGAAAGGGTATTCGTTGATAAGGTTTCATGCCATCATATTCAGGAATAGCAGGTTGGTAGGTTTCGAAATCGAAATAAGACAAAGGATATTCCAACGATTTAATAAATCCTTTTAATGATTGTTTGTCGATATAAGTTTCATTTTTCTTAAAAGCATCCAACTGAAACTTTGCTCTTGGAGGCAAATACGCATTTTTAGGAATATCTTTCATTGCGTAAATGCCTTCATCGAAGAAGGTCCAGCCGGCACCATTGCTTAAATCAAGCACAGAATTTTCTTCAGGAAAATCCTTCCAGCAATGATTGGTAAAATCACATTCATAAGGAGAAAAACAGTGTTGCCCAATTTTCTTCTGTGGTTCTTCTTTTTTGATGAGCATTTTTTTCAAAGCATCCAGTGATGCTTCAACTTGATGCTGTTGCTTTTTGATTTCTTTTAAAACACTTTGAACTGCAAAAAATTTTCCAACCTGAAAAGGACCATTTTTCACATAAGTATTATCGACATAAACAATTGAAAAATCTGATATTTCAAGTCCTTTTTGCTTTAAAACCCAATATTGCAAAGCTGCATCATCAATGTGTTGTGATTTAACTGAAGTACTTGATTTCACTTCATAAACAAACCATTTATTGTTTTTTTTCACCATGATATCCAATGCGCACATCACTCCATTTGCAATAAATGTGGGCTCATATAATACATAATGTGTATCTAAAACCTTTTCAGTTTTAACAGCAGATTTGGGATAAGAATAAGCATTCTCCGGACTTAAATCAATTCCCCCTGAAAACAAGGTTCTGGCTACAATTCCAATATCTGTTCCTTGCTGAAATATAAATTCTTGTCCCTCATCTAAGGGATTCCTTAATTCACTTTTAAACTTATGAAAATACAGTCGTTTAGGGCACTGACATCCATACAGGTAGGTTGATTTTGATAAAATAAAACTCATAAAAAAGAAAGGTACGAAAAAAACAAAAGACCTAAAAAAATAATCTTTGTTTTCAAGGTACTTTTAATAAGAATGCATGTTTTACTTTTGTTTTCAAGGATTTATAAAGTAATTGCAAATCAAACAAAATCTAAAATTGAAAGTTGCAAGTTTAAATGATATCAGGAAATCGATGAAAAATCTGGACCCTGCAGAGATGGAAGAAATCATTCTTAGGCTGGCCAAGTTTAAAGTTGATAATAAAGCACTACTCAATTATCTTTTATACGAAAGAGCTGATGAAGAGAATTATATAAAAGATGTAAAAATTGAAATCTCACAAGTATTTTCAGATACCAATACAAGCTCACAATATTTAGCAAAAAAGACCATTCGTAAAGCATTAAAAATTTGCAACAATCACATTAAATATTCAGGATTAACAGGCACTTCCATTGAACTACTGATGCATTTTTGTTTTGAACTAAAAGACTTAGGATTCAATTTAAAAGGCAATCATGTTTTGGCTAATTTGTATCAACGACAAATTAAAAGAATCGAACAAAGCATCAATACATTACATGAAGATTTGCAATACGATTACAACAAGGAATTAGAAAAACTATATAATTAATGGAAGCCTTTTACTTTTCTTTACTTGTGAATACATTGTATTTTCTGGCTGATGTTTTTATCAAACTTGGAAGTTTACAGTACTCTGCAGCCAGACTTATTTTTATTAGAAGCATCTTTTCAGTTTTGTTTGCTTTGATATTGATTCCGGTTTTTGATAAAAGTTTCCTGTTTCCAAATCAATTAACCTTATTAGAACTTATAGGATGTTCTGTTTTAAATGCTTTTGGTTTGTATGCCTATATCAAAGCATTGCAGAAAATTCATTTTGTGAATGTGGCGATTATTGGCGTTGCAGGAGCAATGATTCATTATTTAATAGCTGGAATCATTGAACAAAAATTACCCGGAATTTGGTTTTACCTGGCATCCATCATTTGTGTTTTAGGAATAATCATTCAGTGGAAAGGAATGCAAAATAAAGATGGATTGATGTGGGCTATAAGCAGCGCTATTTCATGGGGATTTGGTTATGCGCTATTGTCGTTTCCTTTGCAAAATACATCTGCATCAATGAGCACTTTCATATCAGAATTAACTTTATTAGTATGCAGTTTTCCTTTCATTTTAAAAGAAGAAAATACAATAATATCTGAATTAAAAAACAGCTGGAAATTAGCATTGGTAGCCATATTCACCATCAGTGGTTCTGTTTTATTGAATATTAGTTATACCAAGTTTAATTTAAACCTGATGGGGTTTATGCAATTGGCATTTTTCCCCTACTCTCTATTGGCAGGATTTTTCATCTTTAAAGAGAAATTATCCAAAAGAGAATGGATTGGAATTGGTTTGATTGGAATCGGATTGGTGATTTACTTCTTCAAAGTTTCAGCCTGATCAAAAAGCTGGTTGTTCATCCAAATATGATTGCCTTGTTTCTCTAAAGAAGCAATTGCAAGTAATGCCTTGGCAACTTGAATTCCTTCAATAGCTTTGTAAGCTTTTAAAGGACCAAGCATCAATAAATTAATTGGTTTAGCAAGTAACTTAAAAATACTCTCTCCTATTCTTTGTTCTTTTCTTTCACCCAATAATAAAGAAGGTCTGATGGCATGAAAAGCTGAATAACCAATGCTTGCCAAATCTCTTTCTGTTTCACCTTTGAGTTTTGAGTAAAAGATGGATGAGTTGATATCAGCGCCCATTGAAGAAACCATTAAATATTGTTTGGCACCTTTATCAAGACAAATTTTTCCAATATTTACAGGAATATCATGATCGATTTTACGGTAATCGTTTTGATTTGGAGTTTTGGCCTTAGTGGTTCCAATACAGCAAAAAACATCATCAACATTAAAATAAGTTGCACTAGAATCCAGAGAATCATAAGATACAATTTCCTGCTGTAATTTAGGATGAGATATGATGAGGTCTTTCCTTGTAAGCGCAATAACTTTTGAATACCTATCGCTTTTAATCAATTCAAATAATAGATGTCTACCTATAAGTCCGTTTGAACCAATAACCAATGCTGTTTTCATTGAGCAATATTAGTGCACTTTAAGTAATTCCGGTTGAGAATTCGCCCAATTGAAGATTTCATCTGCCAGAATATTTGCCGGAATTGAGTTATAACCATCTGTGCTTTTACCTAAAACTCCTCTTATTGCCTTTACAAAACTTAATAATTTACGTCTTGGAGTAATCCAATGTTTAGGTTTATTAATTTTTCCAACCCTAATAACATGAAAATCTTCAAAACCCAAAGCTGAAATTTCTTGCTCCAATTGTTTTCTTTGGCGCATTTCAGGGTCGTTTGATTCTAATTTCTCGATTGTTGGATTTAAAAGTAAAAATCTTTTTATACCTGCTTCTTTAGCCATTTTAGCCACTGAAATTGGATAAACATAAACAAGATTATCTATTTCTGTCTGAACTTTTGCGTTTACATAATCCTTTCCAAGTAAACAAAAAACCTCATCGCACGATTCAAAAATTGATTTGTGCGGCTCTAAATTTGTAAAGTCAACAATATGTTTAATGAGGTGAATGTTTTTTTGCTTCCTATCATCTCTTCTGGAAAGTGTAATAACTCTTCTATAACTTCTGCTAACCAAAAGTTTCTCAATTAACTTTTTGCCGGTATGGCCCGACATTCCAACTACCATTGCTGTACGCATATTACGAATAAAGTTTTTTTTAAGAGATTTTGCAATTCAAACTTAAAATTTGTTAAAATTACTATTGTAATTGCATTAAAATTAGGCTGAATTGATGATTTAATCAAACCTTAATATTAAACGAAAATAGGATAAATACTGTTAATATGTAATTGATAATCAATATTTTTCATATTTTCAACAATTTCATCTTTTGATAACCAATGCATATTTAACAAATAAAATCCTGCTGATTCCTCAATAGCCGTGTGGCTTTAGCCCACGGAAATTGAGGAATAAAAACTGAATTTGGTTTGAAGCATTAATCCACGGAAATTGAGGAATAGAAATTCGGCTTCAATTTAATTGCATGTAAATTGGCAATTCTAATTCTAAA
>JBMLOK010000467.1:0-14393 GCA_049243005.1 Bacteroidia bacterium
TATTTCGCTGCTTTAAAAGCTGCAGGTATTAGAGTTAAATTAGATGCAAGAGACAATCAATCTCCTGGTTTTAAGTTTGCCGAATACGAATTGAAAGGAGTGCCTGTAAGAATAGCAATTGGACCAAGAGATGTTGCTAATGGAACTGTAGAAGTTGCCAGAAGAGATACCAAAGAAAAACAGGTAATGTCTGAAACAGATTTAGTTCATAAAATCGAGCATTTATTAGAACAAATTCAGACCAATCTTTATCAAAAAGCATTGGATTACAGAACTGAACATATCACAGCTGTAAATACCTGGGATGAATTCAAAGATGTTTTGGAAAACAAAACCGGTTTCGTTTCAGCGCATTGGGATGGTACTTCGGAAACCGAACAAAAAATCAAAGAAGAAACAAAAGCAACAATCCGTTGTATTCCTTTAGATAATCATTTGGAAAATGGTATTTGTGTTTATTCAGGAAAACCTTCAACACAGAGAGTTTTGTTTGCTAAGGCTTATTAAAATTATACTATAATTGATCTAAATAAAATGCCTGAACTTTAAATCAGTTCAGGCATTTTTATTTGAAAATTCTTTTATCAAAAGGGAATTTTTCTGCTGAAAGAATTTTAACTTTTTTGAAATCCTTATGAAATGGATTGATGAGGATATTAAAGTCTCCTTTTGTCACTGCAGATGGCACTTCTAATAGCAGATATTGATTCTGATTAATGAAATCATCTCCGATTTTTGCGATTAAACTATTGGAGGGAAAAGCATTCCAATTTTCCGGTAAATCTATTGGGTCAATTTTCTTTTTACTCGATTTAGTCGGTAATAAAATTTCTAACATATAGAAATCATCAGGAAGAGTTGCTAAAGTTAAATGCACCACCAATTCTGCCATGGCTAAAGAACGATTAGATGCCGTATAAATAATTTCCGTTCCAATGGAATTCCATCTGCCACCAAATAAAGAAGCCCCTTTTCCCGAAAAATCATTCATGAAACATTCACGAACCAGCCTATAAACCTTCATTTAAGCGAAAATTCCGTAGTTTATTCTATTTAATTCTGCCATGAGCAAACTCTTTCCATAGGAATTAACAAGTAAACTTGATGGCTTTTCATTGGCTAAAGCAAAATTTGGAGTTTCTAACCATAAGCCGAATTTTTCTGTGGTTCCAAAAACTTCTAAACCCAAAATATTTACCTCAGCTATTTCGAAAATTTTTTCAGATTGAAGTGGACCAAAATGACGGTTTTCTAATTTATATCTTTGCAGTGATTTAGAAGATAAATCTAACAAATTGGCCCATGAAGCTTCTGGTAGAGGAGTTATTGATTTAATTATTTCAAACAAATTAAATGGCACCCCAAGTTTAATAGCTTTCATCACTAACATTTTATCCGAGAAAAACTCTGACCAGCTAGGTGTTTTAGAATATGCGGCAACAGGCTCATTTACGAGGCATTCCTTCATAAATGTACCAAATTGTTCATCTAATTTTTTATTGAAAATAAATTGATCTTCTGACATATTCGGAAAATTGTCTTCAAATTTAAGACTTTTTTCCAAAAAAAATGCCTTTCTCTTCAGAAAGGCATTTTTTTGGAATTTTAAATTATTACTATTTAAAACCGATTTGCTTTCTATCTGCCTCTGCAACTTTAATACAGAAATCTTTGAAAACTGTATAATCAGTTGTAGGAACAACATCCTTTTTCATTTTGATTTTACGAGTAACAGTAACTTTACCCGGTGCAACTACAAAACTTAAACTATAATCATAGTTAGGACAAGTAAGCGTTACGTTTTTAGGAATCTCAGCCAAAGCTTTTCCGGCAGGAATTTCTAAAGTTATAGTTTCTTTTAGTTCATCAGCGCCATCAAATTCCCAAACATTAAATGGAAACTTACGCTCATCTGCAGATACAAAATCCAATCCACTATAAGCATCAGCCCAAGGTAAGTTTAGAATTTTAATACCAATTACTTCTTTTAATTCATTACTGATTTTGTATTTATAAGTGTATTTAACTGTATCACCTAAAGTTACCAAATCCGACATAGTTAAGTTGATTAATTTTACTGGATTATTAAAATCTGATGAAATTGATTCTGTCATAGATTTTTCTTGTTTTTCCTTACCTATATCAGCATAATTACTTCTAAATCCACTAGCATAACCACCCATTCTGATATTCTTTCTTTCTAAAATCATATCATTCATTTCGAATTTAACTTTGGTCTCTCTAAAAATAGAATTTGAAACCCTGTTATTTGATTGTAACAAGATTAAATCTTTAGCAGTATTATCAGTTTTAGTTGGAATATTTAACGCCAATGAATTCAATAAATACGATGGTAAAGTACCAAACGATAATTTTGAATTAGTTAATTCAACATAATACTCTTTTCCACCTGCAAAAAATCGAGCAATACAGTGATTAAATCCAATAGTTGGTAATGTAAAATCGAAATCACCATTGTCTCTGGTATCAACTAAAACTAGGTTCGATTTTAAACCCACTTCCTTACACATAGCAACAAACAATGTAGATAAATCTTTACAATCTCCTAAACGAGTACTGATAGTTCTAGAAGCAGTTTGAGGAACGTGAGCACTATGTAAAAAAGGAACATTACTATACCTGAAATTATCAGCAATATATTGGTAAATCAACTTACCCTTTTCGTACTCAGATAAGTTAGTTTTGTCTTTGAACAATTCAGCAACAGTTTCTTTTACTTCAAATTTTGCTTTAGCTTTTGTCGAGGCTAAATCCGAATACCAATTGGCCACAAAGTTCCAATCTGGCATTGAACTTAATTCTAAAATTCCACCAACATCATCCAAAGGAGGCATATAAGGTTCTGATTTAAATGCAGCCAAATCTTGTGTCGACCAAGTATACTTTTTCAAATCATCTATATCTTCAATTTTCTCATCAACTTTAATATTTCTAACCTTGTATTTAAAGCTGAAATCCTTAGGAGTTATGATGGTGTATTTGCAACTTTTTACTGGGAAGAAATAATTGAAGTTAAATTCATCCCAGAAATGAGAAGCTAATTTTCCATGTCCATAGTTTTCAATTCTATATATTAAATGGATACCATCGCCTTCTTCCAAATTAGGGAATACCATTTCATTGTGATTAGTTTCAGCTTTTAATTTACTTCCATCTTTCTTTAATACTTCAACTTTTTCTACAATTAATCTTTGCGCATAACTATTGTATCCAACAGAATATTCTTTCCAACGATCGATTCCACTTTTATTAAAAATCTTCACAATCAATTCAACTTTTTCTTCTGAACTACCTTGTGCATATACAACTCTCTGTCTGTTATTTAATAAAATAATTGAATTGTCCTCCGGATAATCTTCTGCCTTTGGCCCAGCTTTAAAAACTTTAACAGGATCAACACAATCAAAACCTTCAAATAAATCTTTTTTATTTTCAAGTTTTCTCAATTGTTTTCTTGCATCATAATTACTTGGTTGGTAATAAATTGCATTTTGATAAGCCAATGACGCCTCTGTTAGATTTTTTCTGGCCTCTTGAATTTTACCAATTTTATCCCAATAATAACTATGATACGGAGCCATTTCTCTTGCTTTATCCTGCCAGCCTAAAGCCAAATCATAAGCTTGTTGATCAAAGTACAAGTCTGCCAAATCATTATAATAACCAATTGCGTAAGGAAAGTTCGCAACACGCTTCAGATAAAGGTCTAGTCCAGCCTCAACCTTACCCAATTTAAAGTAGTTATTAGCAACACTTGTAACAACACCATCATTCAAATTATTCTTAAGATAATTTAACAAAATAGCGTTGGCAGCTGAGAGATTTTTCTTTGTATTTTGAACAATATTATACTGCAACATCATCAAGTTATAATCATCCGGATACTTCGCATATAATTCATTGGCATAACGAATTAATTCTTCATAATTTTTGCGATTTGCAAGTAACTCCAAACGAATCATTTCGATGTATTTAGACTTACCGTACAAGTTTTCCATTTGATTAACTAACTTCTCTTCTTCATCATAATTCTCCTTATTCTCTTCTTCAGAAATTCTTAACCTCAAAGCGTAAATATTTTCAGGAAACTCAGTTTTAATTTTCTCTTGAGTTTTAGTTAAATCAGTATAATTTTTATCTCTTGAATAGGCTTCAATTTGTTTAATACCAACCAAGCAATTTTGTGGAGCCAGTTTACTCGACATTTGCATAGCTTTTCTTGATTCGTAAGGTTTATCATTCCTTAAATAAGTTTCAGCCAACAATAAATAATTCAATAAATCAGGTTTTGTTTTTACTTGATCTTCAAAGAATTTTTCAGCAAAAAATGGAAATGTTTTAACCGCATACTCACTTGCTTTTGTATATGGCTGATTATCGTTTGTGCTTGTAATTCCTGGTATTGGATTAGCTTTTTCATCACAAATACGAAGAAGGAAATTAGCGTTTCCAACTTCACTTTCACCAATTTGAACTAAAATCCTGTTGAATCCTTTATTTAATTTGATACCTGATGCATAAACATCCAAATCACAATTACGCTCTTCTTCTACTTCAGTAACCAATTTATCATTAATCCAGATTTTCATTGAACCTGAACTACCTGAAAACAAAAATGCTTCCATATCGGCAGGAGAATTTACCCAAGTTTGAGCAAACATGATACTGTTATCATGCTCAAAGTGATAAGCAAAATCGGTCCATTTATCATTTCTAATATGTTTAACTTTAAACCATTTTACTTTTGCACCGGCAAAGTTTACAAATTCTTCATTGACACCTGACTTTTCTAAAGCGCCCCAGTTTTTATCATATCCACTAGCAGAAATATTATCGAAAGTTCCTAACATCTGCCAATTTTCTATGTTCCCAATTTTGGCAAATTCTTCAAGAGATTTAGCAATTTTATTGGAAGACTGATAATGTTTAGCTAACATATAATGCGCCATAGCTTTAATAGTTCCATTTGCTCTAGAATCAGCAATTACAGCGTTTAAGAACTTTAACTTTGATTCATCTTTCTTTCCGTATCCATCAAAAATAATTCCGTTTGTCCATAAGGCATATACATAAGGATATGGATCCGGAGCAACAGCATAAAACTTTTGAAATGCATTAAATGCTTCATCATAATTTTCATTTTGAGCATAACATAATGCCAATCCCAAATGAGCTTCATTCATTAAATTGGGTGACTTTGCAGCTTCCTTAAAGCCATCAATAGCATCTAAAATATTGTTTGATTTAAAATCCTCCCATTGTTTATTTAAGTTTTGGGAGTAGCCACTTTTACTTGCAAATAGTGTAAGCAGTAAAATGATGAGGATGTTTACTTTTTTCATTTATTGTTGTAATGATGTTTTGATTTTGATTAGGGTATAGGCTTTTTCCAAAAATAAACATTCCTATGAACCCAACAAGCGTGTTTAGTCATTCTTGAAAAAATTTACCAGAATTAAGAAATCAAGGCATTAAATACTTTTAACCCTAAAAAGAAGTTTTTGTATATGATTTTAAAAAAAATCTAATTATTTGCCAATTAAAATTAAGCAAATCAAACAAATTAACATATTAAACCTTAAGCTTTTCAACACCATTTTAAAACTAAAGCATGGAAAACAATTTCAATGAAATAAAAAAAACACTTTTACAAAAATCATCTGTAAAACAATTAGTGTTTAGACAAACCAAACAGGTTTTTGCAGAGCTTAAAGAAGTAGTTAAAAAAATCTGTTTTGAATTATCAAACGAGATTTATGCTGAAGACCCAAATGTTGAAGTAAAATTTTATGATAAATCAGAATTTGAATTCCATATGAAATTTTCGGGTGACACCCTGGTTTTTATGATGCACACAAATGTTTTTGATTTTGATTCAAACCATTTTATTCACCAAAGTGCATTTGTAAAAGAAGACAATCTAAGAGAGTATTGTGGAATGATACAGATGTATAATTTTCTTGCAGATTCCATAAAATACAACCGTGAAGGTGATATGGGTTATTTGGTTGGAAGATTATTTGTTAACAAAGATCGTCACTTTTTCATTGAAGGAAGAAGACCCATTTCTTTTCTATTTAATGATTTCAGTAAAAATCAAATCAGCAATGAAAGTTTATCTCAAGTAGTTGCTGAAGCAATGAAATTCTGCCTTAATTTCGACCTTATTGCTCCACCTCTTGAAGCTATCAACCTGCTATCAATTGAACAAAAAAACTACATGAGTTTTAGTAGTGGAATACCAACTTCTAAAAGGTTAGGTTTCAGAATGGAAAAAGATGATAATGGAGAAAAATAATTTTTTTTCTAAGCCTTGATATAAATCCATTTTTTAAAACGAACAATGAACTTCGACTCTTCAAGATAATTTCTATTTTCTTAGGTAAAAAAGACCGATTTTATAAAAACACATCATACAAAAACCTAAAAAAAGTGACCCAAAGTCAGCAATATTTACTAAAAATGCTGATTTTGGGTCATTTTGTCGTAAAAATTCTTAGTGGCTTAATTCATGCTTAAAAGGAATTGCAATTCAATTGATAAAACTATTTGGGCATAAAAAATCCTGAATTAGTCGGAAGTAACTGTCTAACAGGGAGAAAAAAGCCTTAAACTTTGCTTCAATTTCAAGGGGATTCAGACTAAAAAGCTTAATTTTACCGCCCTGCCAAAAGCAGACTTAATAGAAGAACAGACAAATGATAGGAAACATTTTTAAAAGCCTTACAAAAATTTTTGGCAGCAAATCTGATCGTGATTTAAAAGAACTATATCCGATAGTTGAAGAAATTAAAATTGAATTCGAAAAGCTAAGTGGCTTAAGTGATGATCAATTAAGAGCAAAAACAGCAGAGTTTAAAAAGATAATTGCTGATGGCTTGAGTAATATCGACCAAAGTATTTCTGAACTAAAGGCTCAAACCCTAGAAGAAGGTTTGGATTTAAATGTAAAGGATGGTTTATTCAAACAAATCGACAAACTTGAAAAAGAAAGAAACGAAGAGTTAGAAAAAATATTAAATGATATTTTACCACAAGCTTTTGCTGTTGTTAAAGAAACAGCAAGAAGACTTAGTGAAAATAAACAATTAGTTGTTACAGCAACCGAATGGGATAAAACCCTAAGCGCAAGCACCAAACCTAAAAAACCGGTTACCATTGAAGGCGATAAAGCCATTTGGGGAAATAGCTGGGATGCTGCCGGAATTATGATTACCTGGAACATGGTTCATTATGATGTTCAGCTAATTGGTGGTATGGTTCTTCATAAAGGAAGAATTTCTGAAATGGCTACAGGTGAGGGTAAAACATTGGTATCAACTTTACCTTCATACCTAAATGCTTTAGCAGGAAGAGGTGTTCATATTGTAACCGTAAATGATTACTTAGCACGTCGTGACTGTGAATGGAACGCACCTTTATTTGAATTCCACGGACTTAGAGTTGATTGTATAGATTACCATCAACCAAATTCAGCAGCAAGGAGAAATGCCTATTTAGCTGATATCACTTATGGTACCAACAACGAATTTGGTTTCGACTACCTGAGAGATAATATGGCTAGCAATTTAGATGAGTTGGTTCAACGTAAACATCATTATGCAATGGTGGATGAAGTGGATTCAGTTTTGATTGATGATGCCAGAACGCCATTAATCATTAGTGGACCGGTTCCTAAAGGAGATGACCAACAATTCTATCAGCTTAAACCAAGAATTGAAAAACTTGTAAATGCACAAAAAGCTTACATCAACACTGCTTTAACTGATGCAAAAAAACTAATTGCGGCCGGTAGTGATAAAGAAGGTGGATTTAAATTATTACAAGCTTACAGAGGTTTACCAAGAAATACAGCTATTATTAAATTCCTAAGTGAGCAAGGCACAAAACAACTTTTAACAAAAACAGAAAACTACTACCTGCAAGACCAACAAAAGGAAATGCATAAAGTAGATGCTGATTTATATTTTGTTATTGATGAAAAAATAAACTCAGTAGATTTAACTGAAAAAGGAATTGAACTTATTACAAGTTCAGGAGAAGATCAAAATTTCTTTATTATTCCTGATGTAGGTTCTGCTATTGCTGAAATAGAAAAATCAACTTTAAGTGAAGAAGAAAAAGCCAAGCAAAAAGAACATTTGATGCTTGATTTTACTATCAAATCTGAAAGAATTCATACCATCAACCAATTGTTAAAAGCTTATTGCATGTTCGAACGTGATGTTGAATACATCATCCAAGAAGGCAAAGTAAAAATTGTTGATGAACAAACCGGTCGTGTTTTAGATGGAAGAAGATATAGTGATGGTTTACATCAGGCTATTGAAGCTAAAGAAAACGTAAAAGTTGAAGCTGCTACTCAAACCTATGCAACTGTAACTTTACAAAACTTCTTTAGAATGTACCACAAACTTGCGGGTATGACAGGTACAGCAACAACTGAAGCCGGTGAGTTCTGGGAAATTTACAAATTAGATGTTGTAGAAATTCCAACAAACAGAAACATCTCAAGAAAAGATGAAGAGGATGTTATTTATAAAACAAAACGTGAGAAGTTTAATGCTGTAATTGATGATGTTGTAAAATTAACAGAAGCAGGAAGACCTGTTCTGGTTGGTACGACATCTGTTGAGGTTTCAGAATTGTTGAGCAGGATGTTAACCATGCGTAAAATAAAACACAATGTTTTAAACGCAAAACAACATCAACGTGAAGCAGAAATTGTAGCTGAAGCCGGACAAAAAAGTGGAGTTACTATTGCTACAAATATGGCTGGTCGTGGTACCGATATTAAACTTGGAGAAGGTGTAAGAGAGGTTGGAGGTTTAGCAATTATTGGTACAGAACGTCACGAAAGTAGAAGGGTTGACAGACAGTTAAGAGGTCGTGCAGGTCGTCAAGGAGATCCGGGTTCTTCTAAGTTCTATGTTTCTTTGGAAGATGATTTGATGCGTTTGTTTGGTTCAGAAAGAATCGCAAGCGTTATGGATAAATTAGGAATGAAAGAAGGTGAAAACATCGAACATTCTATGATTACCAAAAACATTGAAAGAGCGCAAAAAAGAGTTGAACAAAATAACTTTGGAATACGTAAACGTTTATTGGAATATGATGATGTAATGAACTCACAACGTGAGGTTATTTATTCGAAACGCAGAAATGCATTGTATGGTGATAAACTTGAACTCGATATTCAAAACATGATTGCGGATACTTGTGAGGAAATGGTTGAAACCTATAGAGACCAAAAGAATTACAAGGAATTCACTTTTGAATTGATGCGTATTTTTGCTCATACTACTGAAATTTCGGAAGATGATTTCATGGGCAAAAAACATGAACAGGTAGTTGATTTATTGTTTGCTGAATTAATGAATCGTTATACCAAAAAGGTAGAAGATTTGGGTCAATTTGCATTTCCTGTAATTAAGAATGTTTATGAAACTCAAGGAGCACAATATGAAAATATTTCAGTTCCAATTACTGATGGTTTGCATCAAATGAACATTCCGGTTCACTTGAAAAAAGCATACGATTCACAAGGAAAAGAAATCAGTAAAACATTTGAAAAATTCAGTTCATTGTACATCATCGATAACGAATGGAAAGAACATTTACGTGAAATGGATGAATTGAAACAATCGAGTCAGAATGCGGTATTCGAACAAAAAGACCCATTATTGATTTATAAATTAGAATCATTCAAGTTATTCAATAATATGTTATCTACCATCAACAAATCTGTATTGGGTATGTTGTACAAAGGTTTTATTCCTATTGAAAACCCTAGTGATGTTAAAAAAGCTGAAGAACCTAAAAAGCAAGATTTAAGTAAATTAAAAACTTCAAGAACTGATGATTTAGCTGAAGCTACTAAAAACAATCAGCAAGCTGCACAAGCCGGTAATGAAGCACCGAAAGTTCAACAAGTAAAAGGTGTTGTAAAAATTGGTAGAAATGACGCTTGTCCATGTGGTAGCGGTAAGAAGTATAAATCTTGCCATGGTAAGGATGAAATCAACTAAACTTATGAAAACACCTGAACAAAATAAATTCATAGCTGAGCATATAGAACACACCCTTCTAAAGCCAAACAGCACACTCGAGCAAATTACACAACTCTGTGAAGAGGCTATTCAATACGGCTTTTCAGGTGTATGTGTTCCGCCGTATTTTGTTCAACATGCAAAGAAAACTTTAAAAAACAGCGAGGTTAATGTTATAACTGTTGTTGGTTTTCCTTTTGGTTACAATACTGTTTCAAGTAAAGTTGAAGAAACAAAAAAAGCTATTAATTCGGGTGCTCATGAAATAGATACTGTAATTAATATTGCTGCATTAAAAAGTGGTGATATTGCCACAGTTCAAAACGATATTCAATCTGTAGTAACTGCATGCCATTTACAAAACAAAATTTGTAAAGTAATTATTGAAACCTGCTTTTTGAGTGATGAAGAAATAAAATTAGCCTGTAAAATTTGTGCCGATTGTGAAGCTGATTATGTTAAAACCTCAACCGGTTATGGAACTGAGGGTGCAACTTTAGAAGCTGTAACTTTAATGAGAAAAGTTCTTCCGCCAAAAATAAAAATAAAAGCGGCAGGTGGAATAAAAACAAAAGCATTTGCTCAATCACTTATTGATGCCGGTGCAAATCGTTTAGGTTGTTCTGCAAGTGTTTCAATAATAAATGAAGCTTAAGTTTATGAAAGGTTTATTTGTATTATTATTTATCTCTTTATCTCATGTAATGTTTGCTCAAAAGAGCAGTGTTGTTATTCAAAGAGATGCTAATCTTGATAGTTTAATCATTAAAAATGTTGAACACAACAAGACTCAAAATTCAATGGATGGATTTCGCATTCAATTGTTTTCTGGAGTTGAAAGAAATAATGCAAATGCGCTTAAAACAAAATTCCTGAAACAATTCCCTAATTACCCCATCTATTTAATCTACCAACAGCCCTATTTTAAACTTAGAGCAGGTGATTTCAGAAATAAATTAGAAGCACAATGGCTCTTCAATCAATTGCTACAAGAGTATGGCGAAGTGTTAATTGTTCCTGATAAAATCAATTATTCTAATCAATAAAAAACCATGAAATTAGTTACTTATACTTATCAAAATAAAATGGATGCAGGTATTTACCATGAAGGTAAAATCTGGCCATTTACAAGCATTTCAAATGAACTTCCAAATAGTATTTTAGAATTGGTGAAAGCCGGTGATGATAAAATGAATTTGGCTAAATCATACAACAAACAATTAATTGAAGGAAGTTTAAGTCTTCCTTTCATTAATGAATCTGATGTTAAATTAGAAGCACCTGTTCCTAATCCAACTTCATGCCGTGATGGATATGCTTTTCGTCAGCATGTTGCCGCTGCTAGAAGAAACAGAGGTGTTCCAATGATTCCGGAATTCGATCAATATCCAATTTTCTATTTTACAAATCACAATGCCATTCAGGGACCAGGAGAAATTCTTTGTATGCCTGATCATTTCCAAAAACTAGATTTCGAATTGGAAGTAGCAATTGTTGTAGGTAAAAAAGGAAGAAACTTCACTGCTGCAAATGCAGATGAATACATTGCAGGTTATACCATTATGAATGATATGAGTGCAAGAACTCTTCAAATGGAAGAAATGTTGCTCAACCTTGGACCAGCAAAAGGAAAAGATTTCTCAACAGTTATTGGGCCTTATTTTGTGACTCCTGATGAATTAGAGAACTTCCTTGTTCCTGCTAAACCAAATCATGTTGGAAACAACCACAACTTATCGATGAAATGCTGGGTAAATGGCATATTGGTAAGTGAAGGAAATGTGAGTGATATGGATTGGACCTTCGCTGAAATTTTAGAAAGATGCGCTTATGGTGTTGATGTATATCCAGGTGATGTAATTGGCTCCGGCACTGTTGGAACCGGATGTTTCCTTGAATTAAACGGTACAGGTTTATTAAACGATAAAAGTTACCCTGTTCAATGGCTAAAAGATGGAGATGTGGTTGAAATGGAGATTACGGGTTTAGGTAGATTACACAATACCATCAAAAAAGTAGATACTGATTTTTCTATACTGGCATTGAAAAAACAAGCTTAAAAATTAAATCCCCGATATAGGGGATTTTTTTTGCCTAAAAATTGACAAACAATAGTTCATTCTTTTTTAATAATTCGTAATTTGCTCACATGATAAGTTTTCACCTGCACCTATTAAACCAAACTCGCCAGAATTTTTTGAATCTAATTCAGGATTTGAGCAATGAACAACTAAATAAAATTCCTGAAGGTTTTAAAAACAATATCATCTGGAATTTCGGACATGTTGTTGTAACACAACAAATATTATGTTACAAACTATCGGGTTTACCTATGTATTTAAACAATGAAATCATTGATAAATATAGGAAAGGAAGTAGTGCTTCAAACGATATTTCTATGGAAGAAATCGACATGCTTAAAAAGGCTGCTTTAGATTTAGTTGAGCAAACCAAACTGGATTATATTGAAGGTAAGTTCAAAAACTTTGAAAAATATCCAACAAGTTATGGTATTGAGCTTACACATATTGAAGAAGCTGTAAGTTTTAACAATACCCATGAAGGATTACATTTCGGGATTGCCATGTCATTGAAAAAATTGGTTTAAGCTCCATATTATCCTGAACTCAAAACAAATCATATCTGGTATTCTCCTTTGCTTTTTGCTAAGAGAAATCCATGAACAGGCGCATCAATTGGCTGCTTACTTTTTAACAGGTGAATGGCCCATTAGAGATGTATTTAACCAGTTTTTTGTTAACTATCCTGATGGGATAACACATGCACTTATCTTGTTGGCAGGACCATTGATTCACCTATTAATTGGCTCCTATTTTATTATCAACTCAGATTCAAAACAAGCTTCAATAATAGCCATATCAATTTTACCTTTAAGCCGCATATTGGCTTATGTTTCCGGTGGTGGTGATGAATTAAATGCATTCAAATTACTAAGCCCAAAGAACGCAATGATTCTTGGAGCTCTATTTGTTTTGTTATTTAATGCATTTATCATCTACAAGCTAATTTCAAAAGGAAAATCAAAAAAAGAATGGATTCAAACTACTATCCTATTGATTTCATTCAGCATCATTGAAAGATTAGGATTGAGCATTTTAAATTCCATCAACAAAATGTTTCCTACTCAAACATTCACAGGAACTCCAATGTTGATTTGGTACTGGATGATATTATTAATTATATTGATTGGAATTAATCACTTATATGTTCAAAAAAAGGTCGAATAAAAAGGAGTTATTGGATGCGGATTTTATTCCCAAAAATGATTTATTTCAAAACCTGGCCGAACTCAATACCATCAATACTTTATTGGGTGGACATGCAGTGAGTATTAAGGCTTTTAAAACTTTCGGAATCCAAGCCGGTGAAAAAATCAGAATCATAGATATAGGATGTGGTGGCGGAGATAACCTGAGAACCATTGCCAATTACGGCAGAAAGAACAATTTGAATTTAGAACTGATTGGCATTGATTTAAAACCGGAATGTCTTGAATATGCCAAAATACAATGTGAAAAATATCCTGAAATTTCATTCATACAAAGTGATTACCGCGATTTGATTCAAACCGGAATGGAGTTCGATATTGCCTTTGCCTGTTTATTCAACCATCATTTAAATAATGAAGAAAATGAATTGTTTTTTGATTGGTGTTATAAGCATAGTAAACGTGGTTTTTTCATCAACGATTTACACCGAAATCCATTAGCACATTATAGCATCAAATGGCTTACACAAGTATTTTCAAAATCATATTTGGTAAAAAACGATGCACCACTTTCTGTACTCAGAGGCTTTAAAAAAGTAGAGCTTCAAAACATCCTCGATAAAAATAAAATCCCTGCCACTACCAAATGGGCTTGGGCTTTCAGGTATATGGTAATTTGTAAGAAATAAAATGAATACAGAAACACTTTATGATTGTGCCATTGTTGGCGGCGGATTAGGAGGATTATGCCTTTCTATTCAATTGGCACAAAATGGATTTAAAGTCATTTTATTCGAAAAAGAAACATATCCTTTTCATAAAGTTTGTGGAGAATACATCAGTCTTGAAAGCAAACAATTTCTTTCCTCATGCGGAATCTATATTGATGAATTACAATTACCCATCATCAAAAAATTGCAAATCAGTGCTCCATCAGGATATACAATTCAGGCTGCTTTGCCTTTAGGTGGATTTGGAATTAGTCGCTATACATTAGATCAATTTCTAGTGAATGAAGCAACAAAATTAGGTGTAACAGTATTGCAGGGAACCAAAGTAAGTCATGTTAAAAACAATGATTTATTGTATGAAAT
>JBMLOK010000468.1:0-3013 GCA_049243005.1 Bacteroidia bacterium
TACGATTTGGGTTGATTCAATGAAACTTGTAAAGGAAATTTACAAGGTAGTTGAAGTTTTTCCCAAGGAAGAAAAGTATGGTTTAAGTTCTCAGATTTGTAGGGCAAGTGTTTCTATTCCCTCAAATATAGCAGAAGGTGCGAGTAGAAAAGGAATCAATGATTTTAAACGATTTCTTGAAATTGCATTGGGCTCAAGTTTTGAATTGGAAACTCAATTGTTGATTGCCATTGATTTGGGATTTACCAAAGACAATGAAGTAAATTTATTATTAAATAGAATTGTAATGCTTCAAAAGCAAATCAATTCTTTAATAGTAAAATTAGAAGGTGATTTGAAAAATTAAATAGAATTAATAAACGAACTATGCCAGAGGCTAGCTGCCAGAAGCCAGCAGCTAAATGCCAACAGCCAAAAGCTAAAGTATTGTAAAAATGAACAACTATACATTAAAATTATCAGGTTTAGAGCCTTTGATTGTGACGCCGGAGTCGAACTTCGTGAATGTGGGTGAACGTACCAATGTGACAGGTTCAGCTAAGTTCTTGCGTTTGATTAAAGAAGGAAATTATGATGAAGCGCTTTCAATTGCTCGTGAGCAGGTTGAAGGTGGTGCGCAAATTATTGATGTAAATATGGATGAAGGGATGTTGGATGGGGTAGAAGCCATGACACGTTTCCTGAATCTGATTGCAGCAGAGCCGGATATTGCGCGTGTTCCTGTGATGATTGACTCTTCAAAATGGCCCATTATTGAAGCTGGTTTGAAAGTTGTTCAAGGGAAATGTGTAGTGAATTCTATCTCCCTAAAATCTGGTGAGGAAGAGTTCATTTATCAGGCTAAAAAAATTAAACGTTATGGTGCTGCTGCAATCGTAATGGCATTTGATGAAGTTGGTCAGGCTGATTCTTATGAAAGACGTATAGAAATTTGTGAACGTGCTTACCGCATCTTGGTAGAAAAAGTTAAGTTTTATCCTGGTGATATCATTTTCGATCCAAATATTTTTCCTGTTGGTACCGGAATGGAAGAGCATAGAAAAAATGCCCTAGATTTCTTTAATGCTACCAAATGGATTCGTACAAATCTTCCTGGTGCACATGTAAGTGGTGGTGTATCGAATGTTTCATTTTCTTTCAGAGGAAACAATGCCGTTCGTGAAGCCATGCACTCTGCATTTTTATACCATGCTATTCAAAATGGTATGGATATGGGTATTGTAAATCCAAGTATGCTTGAGGTTTATGATGATATTCCTAAAGACTTATTAGAAAGAGTTGAAGATGTATTGTTGGATAGAAGAGAAGATGCAACAGAACGTTTGTTGGATTTTGCTGAATCAGTAAAACAAAAAGGCAAACAGGAAAAGGTTGATGAAGAATGGAGAAGCAGACCTGTTGAAGACAGATTATCTCATGCGCTTGTAAAAGGTATTGTTGATTATATTGATGCAGATACAGAAGAAGCTCGTCAGAAATATCCTCGTCCTTTAGATGTAATTGAAGGTCCTTTAATGAGCGGAATGAACATCGTTGGAGATCTTTTTGGTTCAGGAAAAATGTTTTTACCTCAGGTTGTAAAAAGTGCAAGGGTAATGAAAAAAGCCGTTGCGTTTTTGATGCCTTATATGGAAGAGGAAAAACGTGCCAGTGGCAATATGAGTAATGCTCAAGGTAAGGTGTTGATGGCAACTGTAAAAGGTGATGTGCATGATATTGGTAAGAACATTGTGGGTGTGGTTTTGGCTTGTAATAATTTTGATATCATCGACATGGGAGTGATGGTACCAACTGAAAAAATTATTGCAAAAGCAGTTGAAGAAAAAGTAGATGCCATTGGTTTAAGTGGTTTGATTACTCCAAGTTTGGATGAGATGGTTGGTGTTGCCAAAGAGATGGAAAGATTGGGATTAAAAATTCCATTGTTGATTGGTGGTGCTACAACAAGCAGAGTTCACACAGCAGTTAAAATCGATCCTCATTATAGTGGTTCTGTTGTTCATGTTATTGATGCAAGTAAGAGTGTTCCGGTGGTTCAAAGTTTAATCAGTAAGGAACATGGTGCTGCTTATCATGAAAAAATGAAAGCAGATTATACCCAATATCGTGAAGAATATAAAAACAGAAAACGCGATAAAAACTATACGCCAATCAATAGAGCAAGAGAAGCTTCTGTTTCTGTAAATAAGGCAAATATTGTTAAGCCGACTTTCTTAGGTACTAAGGTTTTTGAAGATTTTCCTTTGGCTGATTTAAGAGATTATATCGATTGGACGCCCTTCTTTGCTACATGGGAATTAAGTGGAAGATTTCCTAAAATTTTGCAAGATGAAATCATCGGACAAGAAGCTACAAAATTGTTCAAGGATGCCAATGCCATGTTAGATAAGGTTATCAATGAGAAATTATTGGGAGCAAAAGCTGTCATTGGTTTCTGGCCTGCAAATAGAAATGGTGATGATGTTGAATTAGATGTTAATGGAAAATCTGAAGTGTTTCATTTTATCAGACAACAAAATGAAAAGGCTGATGGACAGAATTACCATTGTTTAGCAGATTTCGTTGCAAGCAAAGAACAAGCGCAGGATTATATTGGAGGATTTGCTGTAACTGCCGGAATTGGAATTGAAAAACTAGTTGAAGCTTTTGAAAAAGACCATGATGATTACAATAGCATCATGATTAAAGCTATTGCTGATAGACTGGCAGAAGCATTTGCAGAAAAAATGCACGAATTGGTTCGCAAAGAATATTGGGGATACGATGCTTCTGAAAACTTAAGCAGCGAAGATTTAATCAAGGAAGAATACAGAGGAATCAGACCTGCACCGGGTTATCCTGCTTGTCCTGACCATACCGAAAAAGGATTGTTATTTGAATTACTGGATGCTGAAAAAGCAATTGGAATTCATTTAACAGAAAGTTATGCGATGTATCCTGCAGCAGCGGTAAGTGGTTATTATTTCTCTCATCCTGAATCGAAATATTTTGGTGTAGGAAAAATTCAGAAAGA
>JBMLOK010000469.1:0-4447 GCA_049243005.1 Bacteroidia bacterium
TGCCAATGCAGTTATTATTCAGAACTACTTATAACAATAAAGAATTATTAATCCCTGCTGTTGAACCTATTATTCAGTGGGTTGATGATGAAACTAAGGAAATTGGACTTGATTTGCCGGACGGTTTGCTAGATTAGTTTGAATTACAATATTTTATTATCAATGAATCTGCATTACTAATTCCTAGTCTCTTCGCAGATTTCAAATCATTACAGGCTTTTTCATTTTCTTTCCTTTCGAGATAAATAATAGCTCTGTTATTATAGGCTTCTCCGTAGTTTGGATTCAACTCAATTACTTTGTTATAATCACTAATGGAACTGGTATCTTTTATTTGATACTTAGCAACTGCTCTAAAGTAATAGGCATCCTCATATAATGGATGCCTTGAAATATAACTTGAATAATCTAGTATGGCCTCTGCAAATTTCTCGGAACGATGTTTTGAAAATGCCCTTAAATATAGTGCATCTTCATACTGAGGGTTTTTATCCAATAAGTAATTCAGTTTTACAATGCACAAAGAATCATTCCCTGAATCGTAATGTGTATTCGCTTCTTGGTATAATTCGTTATCTGATTTTTCATGTTGGCATGAAATCAGTACGAATAAGCAGATGTATATATATAATTTTATCAATTTACCACATATCTAAATCTTCGTAAACATATGGTCCTGTAATACATATACCTACGAAAACGGTTTGAGGTAAATGGTCGTAACCAACATTTAATAAAAACCTGCCACTAATTGGAACAAAAACTCCGGCATTTAAATTCAAGTCAAATTTGGTTTCATTTTCATTCACTATCCATTCTGTAACATTTGGATCTCCCAAAGGGTGAATGGCATCAAATTGTCTGATTCTTGTTACTCCTGCGCCAAAGTAAAGCGGCATTTTTTTAGTGATTGGAAGTACAAAATTAAAGCAGGCATTGTAAACATAATTTGTAGAAATTTCTCCCGTAAACCATTTGTTTTTTGTAGCGTTTTCGAACAATACTGTACTGAAACTTTTTTCTCTTGTTTCGATTATACTTTTTGCACCAACTCTCCAACTAACACCAAAACCATATTTTCTAAAACTGATATGATTTCCGCCAATCATTAACTCTTGATGAGGCAAAACTCCCATTCCAAAAGAATTATATAAAATAGGTTTTCCTTTATTTTCTTTAAGGATTTGCTGAAAGTTAAAATCCTTTTTTAAAGAATATTGAGCAAATAATTGCTGGGTGCAAATCATTATAAAAACAAAAAAAAGTTTTTTCATACAATCAAAAATAATAGAATCATTCGGATTCTGAACTTAGAAATGCTTCATATTTCTTTGTTTTTGGTAAATTGCGCCTCATGCGAATAGATATTTTAACCCTCTTTCCCGAAATATTTCAAGGTCCTTTTAGTGAATCCATACTAAAAAGGGCCATCGAACAGCAGAAAGTTGAAATTATTTTGCACAATATCAGAGATTTTTCAAGCAACAAACATAAAAAGGTAGATGATTATCCTTTTGGTGGTGGTGCCGGAATGGTAATGGCAGTTGAACCAATCGATAATTGTCTGGAGAGCATTAAATCTGAAAGAGTTTATGATGAAATTATTTATTTGAGTCCTGATGGTGAAGTTTTCGACCAGAAAATTGCCAATCAGTTATCAGGTAAAAAAAATATTGCTTTTTTATGTGGGCATTATAAAGGAGTGGATGAAAGAGTTAGAGAGAATTTGGTTACCAGAGAGTTATCACTAGGAAATTTTGTTTTAACCGGAGGAGAACTGGCTACAGCGGTAATGGTTGATGCAATAGTTCGATTAATTCCTGGAGTTTTAGGTGATGAAAGTTCTGCTTTAAGTGATTCTTTTCAGGATGATTTAATTTCGCCACCTGTTTATACCAGGCCTGCAGATTATAAAGGATGGAAGGTTCCGGAGGTATTATTATCCGGACATCAGGCTAAAATTGACGAGTGGAGGCACGAAAAAAGCCTGGAAAGAACAAAAGAAAGAAGACCGGAACTGTTGAAATAGCATTAAAATCTATACAAAAAATCAAATAATGTGGGTAAACCTAAATTTTTTTTGAAACAGCTTTTTGATTTTAATTGGAAAACCCTATTTTCGCAGTCCCAATTTTTGGAAGAAAGAAAAGAGAATCATGGACGCAATAAAATTTGTTGAGCAAGAATTTACCCAAGGAAAAAGTTTCCCAGCTTTCAAAGCAGGAGATACAGTTAATGTACATTACAAAATCCGTGAGGGTAACAAAGAACGTATTCAGCAGTACCAAGGTGTAGTGCTACAACGTCGTAACTCAGGTTTAAACGAAACACTTACAGTTCGTAAAATTTCGAACGGAGTAGGTGTTGAACGTATTTTTCCTTTATACAGTTTAAACATTGATAAAATTGAATTAGTCGGTCGTGGAAAAGTGCGTAGAGCTCGTTTGTTCTACTTGCGTGCTGCCAAAGGCAAAAGGGCTAAAGTTAAAGAGAGAAGAGGGTAAAATTTTATAACTTAAGCAAAATGCCCCGGTTCATGCAATATGGATCGGGGTTTTTGTTTTTTCAACACAGGCAGTTCTATTTGCCTGAAACCATTATTTTCGCCAAGTTTTATGAGTAATCAAATCACCAATACCACCGAAACAGGTAAATTCAATCCTATATCATTTGAAGATAAATGGTATAGTTATTGGCTACAAAACAAATTATTTCATTCTGAACCGGATGAACGTGAGCCTTATACAATCGTAATTCCTCCTCCAAATGTTACTGGGGTTTTGCACATGGGTCACATGTTAAATAATACCATTCAAGATGTATTAATACGTCGTGCTCGTATGCAAGGTAAAAATGCTTGTTGGGTTCCGGGTACCGACCATGCATCAATTGCTACTGAGGCAAAGGTGGTTCAGATGTTAAGAGAAAAAGGAATTAAAAAGTCTGATTTATCAAGAGATGAATTCCTTTCGTATGCCTGGGAATGGAAAGAAAAATATGGTGGAATCATTCTTGAGCAATTGAAAAAGTTAGGTGCCAGTTGCGATTGGGATAGAACACGTTTCACCATGGAAGAAAGTTTAAGTGATGCGGTTATTGAAGTTTTTATCGATTTGCATAAAAAGGGACTCATTTACAGAGAATTAAGAATGGTAAATTGGGATCCTCAGGGAAAAACTGCTTTAAGTGATGAAGAAGTAATTTTTAAAGAGGTTAATTCTAAACTCTATTATATTAAATATCCTTTAGTTGGAGAAAATACCGGTAAAGGTGAAACTTCAGATGGACAAGCAATCTGGTCTCATCCTTATGTAATTATTGCTACAACTCGTCCTGAAACCATTTTGGCTGATACCGCAGTTTGTGTAAATCCTTTGGATGAAAGGTACAAACACCTAGTTGGTATGAAGGTGAAAGTTCCTTTTATCAACCGTGAAATCAGCATTATTGCTGATGAATATGTGGCGATGGATTTCGGAACAGGTTGCTTAAAAGTAACTCCTGCTCATGATAAAAACGATTACGAATTAGGTAAAAAATACAATCTAGATGTTATTGATACCTTAACGGAAGAAGGATTTTTAAACGAAAAGGCATCTGACGAAAGGTATATAGGTAAAGATAGATTTGCTGTAAGAAAACAAATTTCCATCGATTTAGAAGAAGCTGGATTTATAGAAAAAATTGAGGAATATAAAAATCAGGTTGGTACCAGCGAGAGAACTGGTGCTGTTATTGAACCACGATTGACTTTACAATGGTGGGTTGATATGAAAAAATTCCTTGAGAAAAATCCTCAGGTTTTAGATGCTGTGATGAGTGATGAAATTAAATTTCATCCTTCTAACATGAAAAATACCTATCGTCATTGGATTGAAAACATCAAAGATTGGTGTATTTCAAGGCAATTGTGGTGGGGACAAAGAATTCCAGCTTGGTATGATGAAAAAGGTAATTTGTTAGCAGTTGCCAAAACAAAAGAAGAAGCATTAGCACAAATTGGTTCATCTTTTACTGGTGATATCAAACAAGATGAGGACGTTTTAGATACCTGGTTTAGTTCATGGTTGTGGCCAATTTCGGTTTTTGACGGATTTAAGGATCCCAATAACAAAGACATAAATTACTATTTTCCTACAAATGATTTAGTTACAGCACCAGAGATTATGTTTTTCTGGGTTGCCAGAATGATTATGTCGGGTTATGAGTGGAAAGGAAATCTACCATTTAAAAATGTTTATTATACCGGAATTGTACGTGATAAACAGCGCCGTAAAATGAGTAAGAGTTTAGGTAATTCGCCTGATCCTCTTGATTTAATAGCTCAATTTGGTGCTGATGGAGTTCGTATGGGAATGTTACTTTGTTCTCCTGCCGGAAATGATATTTTGTTTGATGAAAGTCAGGTTGAACAAGGACGTAATTTTGGAAACAAATTATGGAATGC
>JBMLOK010000470.1:0-12822 GCA_049243005.1 Bacteroidia bacterium
ATAGATAGGTGTTATAATTTCAAGTAGTTCATTTACGTCTGAATGAAAACTATTGGGTTTTAAAAATTCAGATTCAATAATGTATTGGTATTGTGGTTTCATGTTTCCAATTAAAATAGATAAAACATGATTTCAAATATTTTTTCCTTAATATTTACATTTGATAATAGTTACTATTTGATAACATTAAATTAACACACAGATAGCTGATAGCTTATTTAAATGATTATAAATTTTTCTGTAAAATCCCATTTAGTTAAAGTGCAATTTCCATAAAATAGAACTTTAAGGAATTCCTTAGTTTTTTAATCTGACAAAAAAATTAAACCGATTACTAATCAGTTTTTCAATTTGCTATTTGTGAAATAGCACAGTTTGTTTTTACCTGATTTTGCCAAAATTCATTCCTAAACTCACACCCAACCAATGCAAATATTCCTCTTCCCTAAAAATAGGGACATAACTTATTCTAAAGCAAATTCGGTTACTTTCAATTACACGTAATCCTAAAACTAAAGTTGGAACTATTTCTTGTTCTCTAAAGTCTTTAGTTAACATGGTAAAGCCTGCTCCTAATTCTAATTTATCTTTCTGTTCACCAATTAATAAACTACTGGTAAATGGAATCATGAAGGTGTTTTTTTCTAGATATAAAGTATTTAAAAAGGTATAATCAATCGGGTTAAAAGCTGCGCCAACTCTAGCAGTTAGTGTTAAGTTTTCTTGACGATTTTTGAAAAGGTATTTTTCATAATTTAATGAATAAAATAAACCCGAACCTCCAAGTTCAACAAACCAATTGTTTGTTCCTGTTGCCGGTTTTTCATCCTGAGCAAATGCTAAATTTGAATTTAGAAGTATAAAAAGCAGGAATAGTTTGTTTAGTGTTTTCATTCTATTTAACATTGATATCAATTTTTTGAAGTGAACTTAATAAGGTTGTTTTTCTTTTATTTAAATGCGTTAAGTATTGATATAGCTATTGTTGCTACAATAGGATTTATTTCTATTAACAAAACCTTTGATATTTCCAGCCGTCCGGAGCTCATGATTTTGCTAATTCTTGGTACTTTAATGGTTTATTGGTTTGATCATTTTAGAGATATTCAAATCTATGGTAAAAATATAAGTAGAAGACATTATTTGCTATCCAAAATTCAAATCCTTCTAATTTATTTCATTGGCTTATTTATTTTGATTGGAATCTTTTTAGTAGTCAATTATTTTAATCAAAAGGATTTCTCTCATTCTTTTTTGCTTTTAGTTTTATTGTTGATTTACCTTTTCTTTCATCAAAAGTTGAATAAATGGATTTTTTTGAAAAAGGAAGTTCTGATTAGCTTATTGTATACCTTTTCGATTTGTTTTCAGGTATTGATGGATTTTCCTGCAAACACAATTTTTCTGGCAGCAGTAATATTCTTTACAGTTTTATACGGAGTAATTACTCTTTCTATTATTGAATCAAAATTTGATTTAATTCATCAAATTCCCAATATTTATAGTAGTTTAAAGATAAAAAATGGATTATTGGTTTTTATTTATGGTTTTCCTGTAATTACTATCCTGATTGCTATTTTTAGTGATTTATTTTTGATGTATTTTATCAGCCTAATCCTAATCCAACTCATTCATTTGTTGATGTTAAGGTTTAGGAATCAATTAAAGTTTATTCAAAATAATTATAGAGTTATTTCTGAATGGAGTTTTGGATTACAAATCCTGGTTTTACTTTTTTGATATTTAGATATTTACCAAAGTTCCTTTTAGTCAGAGTCATAAATGAACGGCATTTTTAATCCTCTGTAGCGGAAATTTACCTCAACAAAAAAGGCTTGTAAAGATGAACTCTACAAGCCTTTGATTTTTATCTATTGAAGATTAATGATTTCCTAAATAATCCGCAACGCCTTCAGCAGTTGCTTTCATACCATCTTTTCCTTGTTCCCAGTTTGCAGGACAAACATCTCCTTTATCTTCGAAGAATTGTAAAGCATCAATCATTCTTAAAGCTTCATCAATATTTCTTCCTAATGGCATATCATTAACAACTTGGTGACGAACAATACCATTTTTGTCGATTAAAAACAATCCTCTGTAAGCAACAGCAGCTTCACCGCCATTACCAACCCAAATCAATTCATTTGATTCGTTATAATCATAATGACCGGCAATTACTCCATAATTTGTAGAAATTGTTTTATTGATATCCGCTACCAAAGGGTATTCAACACCTTGAATTCCACCATCATTTTTAGGAGTGTTTAACCATGCCCAATGACTGAATTTACTATCAACTGAACATCCTACAACTTGTACACCTCTTTTTTCAAAATCAGCAATTCTATCTTGAAAAGCGATAATTTCTGTTGGACATACAAAAGTGAAATCCAAAGGGTAAAAGAAAAATAAAACATGCTTTTTCCCTATGTATTGAGTTAAAGAGAAATTTTCTTCAAAATCACCACCATTAACAACAGCATCTGCACTAAAAACAGGTGCCTTTTTTCCAACTAACATTGTCATATAATTTTGTATTTATTAATTTTAATAATGTTTACAAATATATGTTTATCCTAGATTTACTATTCAACTAAATATTAACTTTGATGTAGGGAAAAAGTCATATTTCAAATGGATTTTCATAATTAGCTTTGATGAATTGGAAAACCTCAGATTAAAATATCGTTTCATATTTATTCTATTGTTAATATTAATACCAATTACCATTGGTGTTGTAGGATATATGCTCATAGAAAATGCAAGTTTTCTGGATGCATTATTCATGACAATAACTACAATTTCAACAGTTGGTTATGGTGAAATTTTCCCATTATCAAGTATTGGCAGGATATTCACTATTTTTTTAATAATCACCAATTTAGGAGTATTTGCCTATGCAATTACTTTAATTGGACGTTTTTTGTTTGAAGGACAATTTTTTGAAAATCTAAAATTACGCAGAATGAAAAGAAAAATTACAACATTATCTAACCATGTAATTGTTTGTGGATTTGGCAGAAACGGACAAGCAGCCTGCGAAACTTTGAAGAAAAATAATATTCCTTATGTAGTGGTTGAAAGCAAAAAGGAATTAATAGAACACTATTTGGATGAAACAGAAAATCCTTATTATTTAATTGATGATGCTACTCATGATCAAACTCTTATAGATGCAGGAATAGAAAATGCTCGTGGATTAATTACAACATTACCCGCTGATGCAGATAATGTTTATGTTGTTTTAACGGCCAGAGAATTGAATGCTAATTTAACCATAATTAGCAGAGCCACTTCAAATTCATCATGTAATAAATTAAAAAGGGCTGGTGCAAATAATGTAATTATGCCTGATAGAATTGGTGGTGCTCATATGGCTTCATTAATTGTACTTCCTGATGTAAAAGAATTTATTGATATCATTTCAGGGCAGGTTGGAGCAGATGTTCTATTGGAAGAATTTTCAGTAATGAAACTCAAATCTGTTTTAAAAGGAAATACAATTAAAGAATTAGGCATTCGTCAATTAACTAACGCCAATGTAATTGGATTGAAAAAGTCGGATGGCAACTACGAAGTAAATCCCGATATGAATAAAAATCTGCTCAATTCTGATAAATTGATTGTATTGGGCACCAATGAACAAATGGCCAAATTGCACGGTTTGTTTTCATAACACCGTGTATCACCGCGATTGTATCACCGCGATTCATCGCGGTGTAAAAACCAGCACCGCGATGAATCGCGGTGCTACCATTAAAACGGATAATACCCTGAAATCGGAACCCTGCGGCCAGGGCCGAATGATTTCTGCGAAATCCTGAGAACCGGAGGCGCTTGCCACCTTTTCCATTCATTCATATTGACCATTCTTAAAATTCTTTTGACCAATTCTGGCTCAAATCCGGCTGATATAATTTCTTCTTTTCCTTTGGTTTCTTCAATAAATGAAAATAAAATTTCATCTAAAATTTTGTAATCAGGTAAGCTATCACTGTCTTTTTGATCAGGTCTTAATTCTGCTGATGGCGCTTTAGTTAAAATATTACTTGGAATGATTTCTTCATTTCTATTAATGAAATCACATAATTCAAAAACCTCAGTTTTGTATAAATCACCAATTACAGATAATCCACCACACATATCGCCATACAAGGTTCCATAACCAACAGCAAGTTCACTTTTGTTTGATGTATTAAGTAAAATATAACCGAATTTATTACTTAATGCCATCAATAAAATGGCCCTTGATCTTGATTGAATATTTTCTTCTGCAATACCAATTTTAGTTCCTGCGAAATATGGTTCTAGCGTGTTTTCTATTGAATTAAATGTTTCTTCAATTGAAATAATATGGTGTTTGATTCCAAGATTATTAACCAAATCCAAAGAGTCGTTTATGGAGTGTTCGCTGCTATAACGAGAAGGTAATAAAACAGCTAAAACATTATCTTTTCCTAAAGCCTGACTTGCCAAATAAGTCACTAAAGCAGAATCAATTCCTCCTGATAAACCAAGAATTGCTTTAGTAAATCCAAGTTTATTGAAATATTGTTTGATTCCTAAAACCAGTGCTTTTTCTATAAAATCGTATTTTTCTTTTTTAGGTTGATTTTTGATTTCGTTTTCAGAACTTAATTTACCGTCTTGTAAGTGGAAATTTCTTTGGTCTTCTTCAAAATAATTTAGTTCATCAAAAATATTTCCATCACTATTTATTACACATGAACCACCATCAAAAATCAAATGAGTTTGTGCACCTACATGGTTTACATAGAATAATGGTAATTGGTATTTAGAAGCATTTGCTTTTAAAATCTGATGTCGTTTTTCTATTTGAGTTTGAGAGAAAGGAGATGCTGCAATATTGATTATTAAATCAGGATTGTATTGAATCAAATCTTCCATTGGAGCCTTCTGGTACATTGGGTTTTCATCAATATTCCAGAGGTCTTCGCAAACAGTTAAAGCGATTTTTTGATTTTTAAATTCAATAATTTTAAAATCTTTATTGGGCTCAAAATGACGATATTCATCAAAAATATCATAAGTAGGTAATAAGCTTTTATGAACTACTTGTTGAATTTTTCCATCGTACAAAAAGAAAGCAGAATTGAATAAATCTTTTCCTTCTTTATTTGGATTAAATGAAGGTCCACCAACTATAGCGGCAATAGTTTTACAATGACTTGCAATTGATTCAACGCATGAAATAGATTCTTTTATAAAATCATTGAATTCAAGTAAATCTCTTGGAGGATAGCCACAAATTGAAAGTTCAGCAAAAACAACCAAATCACATTTTTCTGATTCGGCTTTTTTTATGGCCTCGATAATTTTTTGAGTATTACTGTTAAAATTACCGGTATGGTAGTTAATTTGAGCTAAAGAAATCTTCACAGATTAAAAAATGAAGGCTAAGTTGATAGAGATATTGTTGTTATTGATTTTCCATTTGTCTTCAGAAGGAAATGATCTGATAGCAAAATTATATCGAAGGCTGGCTTGAACTTCAGATTCATCCATTACTTCCTTTTTGATTCCTAATCCTAAAATTCCATTGAATCTTAATTTGTTAATTCCTAAATCAAAATTATTTGTTGTTCCAATTTCAGTTAATGTAAATTTATCTTGTTCTTCTGGATTATCTGTATCAACATTAACCAGGTCTAATTTATTTGATGTTAGGTCAAATTTTGAACGAATTAAATATCCGGCCATTAATCCAAATTCACCCATATAAGCCAATCCGTTATTAGGTTTTGTTGATGTTTGTAGAATTAAAGGTAAATCAACATATCTTAAATGATAATCCAAAACAGCATTTTCAACCAAAGTAGTAGCTTGTGAATTATGAGTAAGATTTGCCTGAACAACCGTAAAACTTGGGTTGATATAACTCATGTTTAAGCCTGAACTTAAGCTAACTCTTGAACCAATATGTTTGTTTACAATAACTCCAAAACTAAAGTCAAAATTACCTCCTTTTCCTGATAAGCTTTTGCTATCAGATTTTGACCAATTGATGAGTGGTTCAATTTTGAAACCTGCGCTTAATTCATTTTCTTGAGCAAAAGAACTCAAACTGCTACTAAATGAAGTCAAAAGAAGGAGCGTCTTAATACAATTCAATTTCATAAATTTGTAAGATGGATTTATTCAAAGGTAAAAATAAACAGCTATCTCTTTTCTCTTTTTTTATAATGGGAATGATTGTGATGATAAGTTCTTGTAACTTATTTCCTAAAAAGGAGGCAAATCGTGTTCAGATACAAAGGTTTGAACAGGAATTATTTGATTCAACAAATGGATTAAATAAGGACCATTTTAATAAGTTAGCATTAAAATATGGCTTGTTTTATAGAAGCTTTTGTACTGATTTAATCAATATTCCACATGATGAAATTTCTGATAATTTTCAAAGAGGATTAACCGCATTTATAACTTATCCTACAATTAGTCAATTGAAGCATGAAGTTGACAGTGTATTCCCTGATTTAAGTGGTGAAGAAGAAGAGTTGACAAAGGCTATGGCTATTTATTATGATGAATTTCCAAAGGCGAATAAAGTAAAATTCGTAAGCTTTTTAACAGAGTTTGGTTATGCTCATGTAACTTATGATACCATTATTGGTATAGGTTTAGATATGTATTTAGGAGATAAATATGCACTTTATCCTGCTTTGGAATTTCCTGAATTTATGTACCTTAAATTAAGAAGAGAATACATGCTTGCCAATACTATCAAGGCTTTGGCCATTGGGAAATTTGAATCACAGTTAACAGATAAACGATTTCTGGCAATGATGATTTTTGAAGGCAAATTGAAATACTTTACAAAAAAATTATTGCCCCATGTTCATGATAGTTTAATATTTGGATATTCACAAAAACAACTTGATTGGTGTAAGGAAAATGAGTCGATGATATGGGCACATTTTGTACAGGAAAAATTGTTGTTTTCTCAAGATATACCTCAGTATATGAGGTATTTCAATGATGGTCCATTTACATCAGCACCAGGCGTTCCGCCTGAGTCATCTCCAGCAATTGGAGTGTATTCCGGATATAAAATTATAGAGGCTTACATGGAAAATGAATCAAACATTAGTTTGGAGGCATTAATGTCAAATAAAAATTGGGACGAAATATTGAAACTTTCAAAGTACCGGCCTTAAGATAAGCAATTAAAAATCAGATATGTCACCGCTTGTGTAATTTTTTTGTTGTATTTTAATAAGTGCTTGATTACCTTAGTTTATGTAAATGTTAAGTGCTTATGAGTAGAAAATTACTTTCACTACTGCTGGCGTGGATGGTGTCCATTGCTGCGGTGTCGGCCCAAAACAGGCAAATTACAGGTCAGGTAACTGACGGTAAAGAACCTATTATTGGAGCCTCTGTTTCTGTAAAAGGAACTTCAATTGGAACGGCAACTGATGTGAATGGGCGTTATACGCTCACCATTCCTGCATCAGCCCAAACTTTATTAGTTAAAGCCGTTGGGATGAAATCCCAGGAATTAAGTATTGCTGGATTATCTGAGATCAATGTAAAAATGGGTCCGGATGTCGTAAAACTTGATGAAACTGTTATCACAGCTTTTGGAATTGAGCGCGAGCGCAAAACCTTAGGTTACTCTCAACAAAAAGTGAGTGGTGATGAATTACGTAAATCAGGTGAGCAAAACATGATTCAAGGTTTATCCGGAAAAGCTGCGGGTGTTTTTGTTCAAGGATCGGGTGGAACTCCTGGTGCTTCTTCAAAAGTATTACTTCGTGGTAATGCTACTTTCACCGGAGAAAATCAGCCATTAATCGTTGTTGATGGAGTGCCAATTGATAACAGCACCACACAATCAACTGCTGGCGACAATCCGTTCAATTCAAATTTATCAGGTGTAAACAACTCAAATCGTGGTGTCGACATTAATCCTGATGATATTGAAAGTATGAACGTTTTAAAAGGACCAGCTGCTGCTGCACTTTATGGTGTTCGCGCGGGTGCCGGTGCAATTATTATTACAACTAAAAAAGGTAAAAAAGGAACAAAATCTTTTTCAGTTGATTTTAATACATCTGCAGAAATTTCACAGGTAAACAAATTGCCAAAACTACAAATGAAGTACTCACAAGGTACTGGTGGTGGAACTTTAAAGGCAGATAAATCAGGTTCAAACGCAGCCGGTATTTATCGTCCAGGTATTACTCCTCAAAGCTGGGGTAATTTAACCAAAGATTCTTTAGGAATTACTCCTACTGATAACATGGGAGAATTCTTCCAAACAGGTTATGCTTATAACAACAATATCTCAATCACAAATACTTCAGAAAACTCTTCAATCAGAGTTTCTTTAGGTAGATTAGATCAAACAGGTATTGTTCCTAATACAAAATTCAACAGAACTACAGTTCGTATGACAGCTGATACTCGTTTAAACAAAAAATTAAGTTTAGGTGGTACAGTTAATTATATCAACTCAGGAGGTATTCGTTCTCAAAATGGTTCAAACCTTTCTGGTGTAATGTTAGGTTTATTACGTGCTCCAAACAGCTACAAATTAAACGACCCGGCAAATGGTGGTTTTAAAAATCCTGATGGAACACAAAGAACATACATGACTATTTATGATAATCCATGGTGGACAGCAAACGAAAATCCATTTGTTGATGATGTTAACCGTGTTTTAGGAAATGTAAACATGACTTATGACGCTGCTGATTGGATGAGTGTTACTTACCGTATTGGTACTGACTTCTGGACAGATGAGCGTAAACAAATTTTTGCAGTAGGCTCATGGGCACCAGATAATGCTCCGGGTGGAGAAGTAGATCACAATATCTTACGTTCTCATGAAGTTTATTCAGATTTATTGGTAACCTTCAAAAAAGATATCACTAAAGATATTAAAGCTTCATTATTATTGGGTAATAACATGAATCACCGTTACAGCCAAGATTTATATAGTCGTGGTCGTGATTTAGGTGTACCGGGAAATTACAATTTGAATAATGCTGCAAATCTTTACTCAAGTGAATCAAACAGCACAATCAGAACTTATGCGCATTTCTTTGATTTAAATTTAGCTTATCAAAATTACTTGTTCTTAGGTGTAACTGGTCGCCGTGAGGTTGCTTCTACATTTGGAACAGCTAAAAACGATTTCTTTTATCCTTCAGCAAACCTTTCTTTGGTTTTCACTGAATTAGTAAAAATCCCTACATTATCTTTTGGTAAAATAAGAGTTGCTTATGCTCAAGCCGGTATTAGTCCTGCTGCTTATGGAACTCAAACTTATTTCGTAAGAAGTACTTATACTGATGGATTCACAGGTGGTTTATCTTTCCCTTACACCGGAATCAACGGTTACGGATACAGCAATACTTTAGGAAATCCTGCTTTGAAGCCAGAGCGTAATACTGGTCGTGAATTTGGTTTAGATTTGCGTTTCTTCGAAGGTCGTTTAGGATTTGACTTTACTTATTATGTGCAACGTTCAACCGATTTATTGGTTTACCGTCCTGTAGCTCCATCTTCAGGTTTCAGCCAAAGTTATGAGAACTTAGGTGAAATGGAGAACAGAGGTATTGAGTTAATGTTAAATGCAACTCCAATTCAAAAGAAAGATTTCCAGTGGGATATCACTTTGAACTTCACAAGAGCTAGAAATGAAGTGTTAAAATTAGCTGAAGGTGTTAAAGAATTAAGTCTTGAAGCAGGTTTTGCAAGCATGGGTTCTTATGCTATCGTTGGTGAGCCTTATGGAGTATTTTATGGCACTAAATGGGCTAGAAATTCTTCAGGTCAATTAATCATTGGTACAAATGGTTTACCTACAGTTGATCCAGTTCGTGGAAACTTAGGAAATCCTTATCCAGATTGGTTTGCTGGTTTACGTAATACATTCACTTACAAAAATGTTAGTTTAACTTGCTTATTTGATATTCGTCAAGGTGGTAGCATCTGGAACGGAACATGGGCACGTTTACAACAAATTGGTCAAACTGAAGAGTCTGCTGAAGGTCGCGAAAAAGCTTATGTTATCGAAGGTGTAAAAGCTGATGGTACAAACAACGATATCGCAATTTCTGCATTTAACTATTTCAGAACTTTCAAAGGTGATGGTGGAAACTATGCTTCAGAAAATGCAATGCAAGACGGTAGCTGGATTCGTTTACGTGATTTAGGTATCAGCTACAAATTCACAACTTTACCTGCTACAGTAAGTAAATATGTTAAAGGATTAGAATTAGGAATAGTTGGACGTAACCTTTGGTTAAAAACAGACTATACTGGAGTTGATCCTGAAACAAGTTTAACTGGTGCTGGTTCAAACATTGGTGGATGGGATTATTTCAATAACCCAAGCACTAAATCTTACACATTCTCATTAAAAGCCAACTTCTAAAAACGATAAAGAAAGGAAATTAAATTATGAAAAAGATCGTATATACCGTTTTAGCTTTGGCATTATTGGTTGGTTCTGGTTGTAAAAAGTTTGTTGAAGGCTATGATGTTAGTCCAAACAGCCCAGGAGCAGTAACCAATGCCTTATTGTTATCAAATACACAAGTAGCTTATTTTGCTACTGCAAATGGTCAGTTATCTCGTCAAACAAGCATGATGATTCAACAAACCACTGGGGTTGGATTCCAATCTCGTGATTTGAATGATTACGCTATTTTAGAAGGAGACAATGTAAACGAGTGGACAGTTATCTATACAAACGGAATTGTAAACTTACGTAAATTACATAGCCAAGCTGGTGGTGCAAATCCTTATTACCAAGGAATTGCAAAAGTTATGCAAGCTATGTTTATGGGAGTTGCTACCGATTTATGGGGTAATGTTCCAAATAGAGAAGCTGGTTTTGGAAATGATGGAAAATTCACTCCTGTTTATGATAACCAGGAAGTAGTTATTCAAGATATTCAATCATATCTTGATGAAGCTATTGTAAATCTTTCAAAAACTGAAGACAAGAATATTATGTTACCGGGTGCGGATGATTTAATATTCGGTGGTGATGCAAAAATGTGGTTGGCAACAGCTCACGCATTAAAAGCTCGTTACCACAATCGTTTAAGTAAAAAAGATGCTGCTGGTTCTGCAACTGCTGCTTTAACTTCAGTAGCTGCTGCTAAAGCTGCAGGATTTACTTCATCTTCTGCAAATTGTAATGCTACTTTCGGACAAAATAGTAATGAGTACAACCAATGGTATGCATTTACTGTTGTTGAACGTGCAGGTTATATTGTTACAGGTGCTTCAATGACTAACATCATGAATGCTTGGAATGATCCACGTTTGGCTTACTACTGTTTACCTGATTCAGGTGGTGAATTCAGAGGAACACCGGCTAATGTTGCAAATGATCAAGCTTCTGAAGTTGGTCCTTATTTAGCAACTGCTGATGCTGCTTTCCCATTGGTTTCTTATGCTGAAATTTTATTTATTGAAGCTGAAGCTAATTTCCGCAAAGGAGATAAAGCTGCTGCTGCAACTGCATTTAATGATGCAGTAAAAGCTTCGGTAAATGATGTAACAGGTGGTCCTGATGCAACTTTTGAAGCAGCTCAGGCTGCTGAAACTGCAGGTTCTATTACTTTGGAAAAAATCATGACACATAAATATGTTGCCATGTTTGGACAAATTGAAGCTTATGCTGATTGGAGAAGAACAAATATTCCTGCTCTAACTCCAAATCCTGAAGGTGGTTCAATCACAGCGATTCCTCGCAGATTGCCTACTGTTCAAGATGAGCGTTTGTACAATCCAAATGCACCTGCTGAAAATGATATTACCAAACCAGTTTGGTGGGATTTATAGAATCATGGGCTGAAGCCCATGGCCAATAAATTTAATTATCGGTTTAACTTTAAAAGGCGAAGAGAAATCTTCGCCTTTTTTATTAATAGCCCCGGGTTTAAACCCGGGGCTATTGATAAAAAAAGCCGCCTCAAATAATTGAGACGGCTTACTAACATTATTTATTAATAGCGAGGGGTTTCAACCCCTTGTTTAGTTTTGATATGCTTCAATTGGTAAACAAGAACATACCAAATTTCTATCGCCATGGGTATTGTTTACTCTACCTACTGTTGGCCAGAATTTAGCTGCTCTTACATAAGGTAATGGATAAGCTGCTTCTTGTCTGCTATAAGCATGTTCCCAAACATCAGCTGTTACCATTGATGCTGTATGAGGAGCATTTTTCAAAACGTTATCCTTTTTATCTGCAGTACCATTTTCAATTGCATTCACTTCATTTTTGATAGCAATCATGGCATCACAGAATCTATCCAATTCAGATTTTGGTTCACTTTCTGTTGGCTCAATCATAATGGTTCCTGCTACAGGGAAACTCATGGTTGGCGCATGGAAACCGTAATCCATTAAACGTTTTGCGATATCTTCTGCTTCAACTCCAGTAGAACCTTTGAAAACACGTGTATCCAAAATCATTTCATGGGCACATCTTCCTTTGCTACCTGTATAAAGAATCTGGTAATCGTTTTCTAATCTTGCTTTGATATAATTGGCGTTCAGAATTGCATATTTAGTTGCATTTTCCAATCCTTCAGTACCCATCATTCTGATGTAAGCATAAGAAATCAATAGGATAGAAGCACTTCCCCAAGGAGCTGCTGAAACTGCACTCATAGATTGGTTTCCACCACCCATTTCAACTACTGAATGTCCAGGTAAAAATGGAACTAAATGCGCTGCAACTCCAATCGGACCCATACCAGGACCACCACCACCGTGAGGAATGCAGAAGGTTTTATGTAAGTTCAAATGGCAAACGTCGGCACCAATATT
>JBMLOK010000471.1:0-13388 GCA_049243005.1 Bacteroidia bacterium
TAGCGAAAAACCTTTTGGGAAAAGTATCATAATACTTCCACTTAAAATCGTAATCCGGAATATCGCCTAATAGCAAAATTCCACCTGGTTTTAAATGCAACTTTAATGATTCTATAACTTTTGTGGCTTTTTCATCAGATTCAAAATATTGAAAAGAGAAATACAAAATAATCTTGTCGAATTGCTGATTTAATTGAAACGAAGTAGCATCTTCACAAATCCAGGTAATATTGGAGGATTCAGTTCTTTGAGCATTGTTTATGAGCACTTCTGAAAAATCAATAGCTGTTATTTGTTTACATTTTAAAGCCAATTTTCTTGTTAAAATTCCATTTCCACAGCACACATCCAATAAAACATCATTTGGATTTAATTCTGTCTGAGTGGCGATTTTGTTTGCAATTTTATCCATCAATTCATCGGGATGCAAATTGCCGGAAATAAGCCTGCCAACTTGTGCTTTGGGGTCATTTTCCCGGGCCTGGTTATTCCAAAATTCCTTCCAATTCATTAAGCGTGGTGATAAGGTTCGCCTTTTATAATTGTATAGGCACGATATAATTGTTCAGCAAAAATCAGTTTTACCAATTGATGAGAAAATGTCATTTTAGACAAACTAATTTTGGCATTTGCTCTTTCATAAATGCTTTGGTCAAATCCATAAGCACCACCAATTAAAAAGGTTAATTGGTTGGTTTGAATTGAAAGCTTTTCTATATACTTAGAAAACGAAATTGAATCAAACTCTTTACCACCTTCATCAAGTAATACCAAAAAATCTCCTGCTTTAATCTGTTTCATTTGTAAAGCAGCTTCAGCTTTCATAATTAATTCAGGCTGCGAAGATTTTTCTTTATTACTGATTTGAATTTCCTGGTAACTAAATGATGTATAAAACTTGAGTCTTTTGAAGTACTCATCAAAACCTTCATTTACAAAGCTAAAATGTGATTTCCCAGTTTGAATCAATTGTATTTTCATAGTTAGATTTTCGAACTTAAGCAAAATTCATGATTTGTAGAATGCTAAAGAGGATTTATACTCATTTTGATTGCTAAATTGATCTTCATCAAAATCCTAAAAAATATCTGATTTTTAACAACTTAAAGTAGATTTATTTCAGAATTAAATTCCTTTTATCGCTCAAACTAAATTAAACTAACCTTCGAATTGATTTCTTTCTTTATTGAAATCCAATAAATCCATGGTTTTTTAGGGGAATTTGTTATAATTTTTATATCAATAATTTTCCAATATTAACAAGCCAAACAAGCTCAACATTTTAGAAACAAAATCCCTAATAATTAATAACTTATTTTTCAAATCAAACCTTTATAATTGTATGGATAATGAACGGTGAACACCCCTATATGTTTATAAAATCAAACTTCTTTTTAATCTTGAAAAAACTGAGGTTGAGGACAATTCCTGTTCTTTTCATTGTATTGCCATTCTTGGTTAGTTCACAAAACAAACAATTAGACAGCCTTCAGCAACTTACTCTGAAATTAAGTAAACAACCGGGTTTTAAAACTGATAGTAATTACTTAAAAAGCATAAATGATATAATTGCAATTTACTTAACAAATCATACGGATTCTGCACTTGAATTGGCTAAAACCAACGAGCAAATGGCCCATGATGCAAATTTGGGTTTAATTGAGGCGGAAGCAATCAGGCACCAGGGTTTTGCTCTGGTAACATTAGGGAACTACTCAGAAGCAATGGTTTTATTTAATAAGTCTTTAGCCTTATTTACACAATTAAAAAACGAAAAAGGTCAGGCCAAGATTTACAATAATATGGCTGTAGTTTTTAAAAATTTGGGTGATTATCCCAAATCCCTTGAATTTCATTATAAATCACTTGAAATAAAGCAAAAACTTAAAGATAAAAGAGGGATTGCAGTAAGTTTAGGAAACATTGCCATTTTATATAAAAACCAAAAGCGCTTCAAAGAATCATTGATTGAACAATTAAAAGCATATCAACTTTTTAAAGAAATCAATGATAAAAACGGAATAAGTACTGCAGCCGGAAATTTAGCAACCAACTATTCCTATTTTAAAAACTATTCAAAGGCTTTGTTTTACCATGAAGAAGCTTTAAAAATTGCAAAAGAAAACGATGATCATGTTGGAATTGCACATAACCTGGACAATATTTCAGTAGTTAAGTTCAATCAAAATAAAATTCAGGAAGCCATATCTCTTCAAAATCAATCTTTAGCAATTAGAGAAGAAAACAAAGATTTATACGGAATTGCTCGTAGTTATATCTCATTGGGGGATTTTTATCAGGCTCTCGGAAATAAGGATAAAGCTTTTTACTATTATGGAAAAGGCTTAGCTATTTCTGAGAAAATTGGAAGAAGAGATCTTTCATCTGCTTTTCATAAGGAAATGTATATAGCACATAAAGATTATGGAAATCTTGCAAAAGCTATTTACCATTTAGAACAGCATAATAATATTGAAGATAGTTTATTTAATGATGAGGTTGAAAATAAAACTTTAGAGCTAAAGACAAAACATGAGTTCGAACAAAAAGCACTTCAACTCAAAGAAGAAAAAGAAAAAGAACGACTCACATTTATAACTAAATCTGAAAATCAGAGATATATCATCATCATTATTTCACTCTTTCTTGTCTTTCTTTTAGCTTTTATCATTTCACTTCAATTAAGCAAAATGAAGGTTCAGTTAAGTTATAAAAAACTAGAGGATGCGAATGAAGAAATCAAACAAAAAACAGAAGCATTACACCAAAGTTTAATTGAACTTTCGAAGCAAAAAAATGAAATTAATGACCTTAATTTTAGTTTACAAGAAAAGGTAAAAGAACGTACTAAAAACCTTGAATCAGCCTATAAACAATTACGTGATTTCTCTTATGCCAACAGCCATCATTTGCGCAAACCGGTTGCTAACTTATTAGGACTTTGTGACGCTATTTCCAAGAACAATCCGGATGATCCGGAAAATAAAGAGATTATTAAAATGATGTTGGATAGTGCCATAGAACTTGATACAATCATTCACGATTTAAATAAACTTGATATCCAAGATAACTCATAAAAAAACGGTCTCACTATTAAAATAATGAGACCGTTTTTATTTGAAATCAGCTTTTTTCTATTCAGTTTTATCTGTACTTGCTGATGTATCTTTTTTCTTACGAGTAACTTTCTTACCTGCAATCGAAATTTTTAATTCATTTGGATTGGCTTCCTTATCAAAATCAACTTCCAAAGTATCACCCTCTCCCATTTCCATTTTTAATAGTTCTTCTGCCAATGGATCTTCCACAAACTTTTGAATTGTTCTGGCTAATGGACGAGCTCCCAAATCCGGATCAAAGCCTTTTTCAGCTAAAAACGTTTTGGCTTCATCACTTACTTTTACTTTAAATCCTAACTCTTCAATACGTTTATGAAGTTTAATTAAATTCAAATCAAGAATTTTGGTAATTGACTCTTTTTCCAAAGAACTAAATACAATTACATCATCAATTCTATTTAAGAATTCAGGAGAGAAAAATCTCTTTAAAGCATTTTCGATGACAATTTTCGAATTCTTTTCAAAATCAGCATTTTTACCCGGAGTTGAAAATCCTACTCCTGAGCCAAAATCCTTTAATTGACGTGAACCTAAATTCGATGTCATAATGATGATTGTATTTCTAAAATCAACTTTACGACCTAAACTATCTGTAATAAATCCTTCATCTAAAACCTGAAGTAGAATATTGAACACATCAGGATGCGCTTTTTCTATTTCATCAAGTAAAAGAACTGCGTACGGTTTTCTTCTGATTTTTTCAGTTAACTGTCCACCTTCTTCATAACCAACATATCCCGGAGGGGCACCAACCAATCTGGTTACCGCGAATTTCTCCATGTATTCACTCATATCTATTCTAATCATAGCTTCATCGCTATCGAATAAATACCTTGCTAATACTTTGGCCATTTCTGTTTTACCAACACCGGTAGGACCTAAGAAAACAAATGAACCAATTGGTTTATTCGGATTTTTTAATCCTGCTCTTGTTCTTTGAATTGCTTTGGTTAATTTTTTGATAGCTTCATCCTGACCAATAACTTTACCCTGCAATTCAGAACCCATATTAAGTAAACGCTGGCCTTCGCTTTGTGCAATACGTTTAACAGGAATGCCTGTCATCATTGCAATTACATCAGCAACATCGTTTTCAGTTACAGCATAACGCTGAGTTTTGGTTTCCTCATCCCATTTAGCTTTTTCAATCTCTAATTGTTCAAGCAAATGTTTTTCCTTATCTCTTAATTTAGCAGCTTCTTCGTATTTCTGACTCTTAACAACCTTGTTCTTTTCAACTTTGATTTCTTCAATCTGTTTTTCTAATTCAAGAATGTTAACCGGAACATGAATATTACTTAAATGAACGCGTGCACCTGATTCATCCAAAACATCAATTGCTTTATCTGGCAAATGACGATCGGTTAAATAACGTGAACTCATTTTTACACAAGCAACAATTGCCTCCGGATCGTAGTTTACACTGTGATGAGCTTCATACTTATCTTTGATATTATTTAAAATCTCAACACTTTCATCAGCAGTAGCAGGTTCAACCATTACCATTTGGAAACGACGTTCAAGAGCTCCATCTTTTTCAATGTATTGACGGTATTCATTTAAAGTTGTAGCACCAATACATTGTATTTCACCTCTAGCTAAAGCAGGTTTAAACATATTAGAAGCATCTAAAGAACCAGAAGCTCCACCGGCACCAACAAGGGTATGGATTTCATCAATGAACAAAATTACATCCGGAGATTTTTCCAGTTCATTCATTACTGCCTTCATTCTTTCTTCGAATTGACCACGGTATTTTGTACCGGCAACTAAACTTGCTAAGTCGAGCATCACAATTCGTTTTCCGAACAAAACTCTAGATACTTTCTTTTGAATAATTCTAAGAGCCAAACCTTCAGCAATTGCTGTTTTACCAACGCCAGGTTCACCAATTAAAATTGGGTTGTTTTTCTTTCTTCTTGATAGAATTTGAGAAACACGTTCAATTTCTTTTTCACGACCAACAATAGGGTCTAATTTACCCTCTTCGCCGGCTTTGGTTAAATCTCTTCCAAAATTATCTAAAACCGGAGTTTTAGATTTTACATCTCCTTTTCTAGGAGTTTCGGTTCTGCGTTCTTCAGGCGCTTGACCAAAAAATTCTTCGTCTTCTGCAGGCATTTCGTTTTTTACCTCTGAAATATTGTTTTCGATGGCAGCCTTAAAAATGTCATAAGTTATGCCGTATTGACTTAAAATCTGTGATGCAAGGTTATCCTCATCACGCAAAATTGACAGCAACAAATGTTCGGTGCCAATGATATCTGTTTTAAAAATTTTCGCTTCGAGATAAGTAATTTTCAAAACTTTCTCTGCTTGTTTAGTCAAAGGGATATTAACAAAATTTGTATTGTTAGTAGCTGAACCTCTGATATTATCCTCGATTGTCTTTTTCAGTCGTAGCGGGTCTATGTCTAAGGCTTTAAGAGTTTTTAGCGCCTTACCATCTCCTTCTCGGATTAAGCCGAGCAGCAAATGTTCGGTGCCAATATAATCATGCCCCAGACGAATAGCCTCTTCTCTGCTGTAAGAGATCACATCTTTCACACGTGGTGAGAATTTTGCCTCCATAATGCTATCTATTTATTAAAGGAACTTAAGTATCAAAAAAGGTTCCAAACTTGTTTTTGCAATTTAATAAGTTCTGTCAAATTTTTACACCCGCTTTAACGTGTATATTCACAAATTAAGGTGCATTTAACTATAAATGACCAAATTCTTGATAAAAGGTTTTAATTTCTTCTTCCAAATTTTACAATCAAACCTTAAATCAGGATTGTACAATCTTTAAAATTGTATGAAAACTACTTATTTTAAATGCTCGCTTAAAATCTTATTTAACCATTTTAACATGGCAAACATAACAATAGCGGCAATACCTAATAAGACAAAATTCACCAGAAAAAAGTTGGCTTTGTTTTCATAACCATCCCAGAGGGTAGCAAGAATTCCGGATAATTTATTTCCAATTGAAGTTGCTAAAAACCACCCACCCATCATCACTGCGGTAATTCGTTTAGGACTTAGTTTCGAAACCAGACTTAAGCCCATTGGACTTAAAAACAATTCTCCAACAGTTACAACTCCATAAACTCCAAATAACCATGCCGGAGATACTTTAACAGAGCCATTACTTCCAACATAAACTGCCGCAACCATTACTAAAGTTGACATTGCAGAAATAAGTAAACCCCATGCAATTTTAGATGCCGTGCTTAAATCTTTGCCTCGTCTTTTATTTAACCAAACAAAAAATCCAACAACAACAGGAGTTAAAACTATCACCCAAAATGGATTGATACTTTGAAAAAGTTCTGTATTAAATAAGTAAACATCTGTTCCTTCCGGTGGCAACAAAGACTTATCATAGTTTCTGAAATAGGCAGGATAATCTACTGTTTTTACTTCTATCCCCGATTTTTTAACCACCTGAAATTTCTCATTAAATAAAGTAACGGTATCGATAGCGTACTTCTGTTTTTCTGCCAGATATAAGGTTCTGGCTGCGGGTTCAACTACAGTAGGAATTTCCCTGTCGGTATAAAATTGAGCCCATGTTGTTAATGCTGTACCATTTTGTTTAAATACTGCCCAAAACATGACGGATACCGCCATAATACTAAGAAGAGCAGCCATTGGTCTTTTATCTTCAATTGAAGCTTTAACATATAAACCAACATAAAAAATAATAACAGGAATTGTAGCAAAAATGAAAGCATCGGTGCTATCTGAACCAAATATATTTCCCGGAAACATCCAAGCTCCAATACCAACTACTATCGCAGGTAAAAATACCTGAGCAAATATTCTACCCAATGACATATCTCCAGGCTCAATTGCTTTTCTGATATCAGCATGGCTGTAATGACGAAGTCCAATTAAAAATGTAGCAAGTCCAATAAACATACCAATACCGGCGGTTCCGAATGCATATCCCCAACCAAATCTGTTTCTCATATAAGCTGCGAAAAGATTACAAACGCATGCGCCAATATTAATACCCATGTAAAAGATATTGAAACCTGAATCTTTTTGGTCTTTGTAGGCTGGTTCTGAGTACAAATTTCCTAATAAAGTTGAAATGTTTGGCTTAAAGAATCCATTACCCAAAATGATTAAAAACAAAGAAATATAAAAGAAAGTTAAACCGGGTAAAGCCAATCCCAGGTAACCTAAACCCATTAAAACTCCACCAATTAAAATGGAGTTTTTATAACCCAAAATCCTGTCGGCAAGTAATCCACCTAAAAAAGGAGTTAGAAATACAAAAGCGATAAAAGTTCCATAAATATCTGCGGCATCTTTTCTATCCATACCCAGTCCACCTTTTTCAATGGTTTCAGTAAGGTATAGTTGAAAAATCCCAATCATGAGATAATAACCAAATCGTTCCCACATTTCAGTGAAGAACAAAAATCTTAGGCCTGAAGGATGTTTTTGATTCATGCTGCAATTAAAGAAGTTTTTTGATATTGCAGGAAGAAAATGAATATAAATAAAAAAGGCGGCCCATTTTTCATGATGACCGCCTACAAAATTGAATTATTTTATTTACCAGCTTCCACTGGAACCACCTCCACCAAAACTTCCACCACCAAAACCTCCGAAGCCGCTATCTCCGCCGCCGCCACTAAATCCACCACTTCCAAAATTTCCAAAAAACGGAGGTACCATTCCGCCTCTAAATCCTTTGTTTCTTCCGCCACCTCTGCTAATAATTGCTATTATAATTATGATGATAATTATTACGAATAAGCTGGAAAACGGACTACCTTTTCCCTTTTTATTCTTGGGTAAATCATTTATAAATTCTCCTGCTGCTGCTCTAAAAATATAAGTAGTTGCAGCATCCAATCCGCCATAATAATCTGATTGTTTAAACGCAGGTTTCATTACCTGATCGATGATTCTTTTTGTTAGTCCGTCTGTAATGGTAGCTTCCATACCATAACCAACATGAATCCTCATTTTTCTATCGTTGAGGGCAACATAAATCAACAAACCATTATTTCTACCTTTAACACCAATTCCCCATGCAGTTGAAAGCCTTTGACAATAATCAAAAATATCATCACCTTCTAAACTATTTTCAATAACAATAGCAACCTGAGTTGAAGTTGAATCGTTATAAGCTTTTAGTTTTGCTTCAAGATTTTGAACTTGAGATGCATCTAAAACTCCGGTAAAATCATTAACTAATCTGGGAGGATTTGGACTTGAAGGAACTTCTTTTGCAATTGAAAATAAGCTAAGAAATAAGAATAAAATTAAACTACTTAGTTTCTTCATTTTTGTTCTCCTCCAAATGATATTTCATTAGACAATTCGTTTGTATCATCACTTTGGTAAGGAAAATATTGTTTAAGTTTTGTTCCAACATCACCAATCACAATTTGTAATCCTTTTAGAAATTCTGCTTTTGAAAAATGATTTTTCATCGTATCTCTTTCAGCATCCCAAAAAGCATTACTAACTTTTTCATGAATACCAATATCTCCAATAATGGCAAATACTTTCGACTCATAAGCAAGGTATATTAATACTCCATTTTGCTTTTCAGTTGAGTGCATTCCCAATTGAGCAAATACTTCTTTTGCCCTATCTTCTGGCTTGATAGAACATTTTGGCTCAACATGAACCCTGATTTCTCCGGATGTATTTAACTCTGCAAGTCTGATTGACTCAACCAATTGCTCTTGTTCTTGCTGAGTAAAAAATTGTTTTGACATAGAATTGGCTTAAAAATAAAATCAGGTTTACCAGGCAAAACCCAATAAACCTGATTTTGTATGATTAATTTCGAATTAGAATTTTACTTCAGGAGCTTTTGCTGCAGCAGCATCAGCTTCAAAATAACCCTTTTTATCAAATCCCAACATACCTGCAAATAGTACTTGAGGGAATTTTCTGATATAAGAATTATAATCATTAATAGCTACGTTGAAATTATCTCTTTCAACTTTAATTCTATTTTCAGTTCCTTCAATCTGACTTTGCAATTCACTGAAATTTTGAGTAGCTCTTAATTGAGGATATTGCTCAGAAACTACCATTAAACGACCTAAAGCTTGACTCAATTCACCTTGTGAAGATTGGAATTTTTGTAAACTTTCCGGAGTCAATTTCTCAGGATCAACAGTAATTTGAGTAGCTTTTGCTCTGGCTTCGATTACAGCAGTTAATGTTTGTTGTTCGAAATTAGCAGCACCTTTAACAGTTGCAACCAAATTTGGAATCAAATCCAAGCGCCTTTGGTAAGCACTTTGAACATTTGCCCAAGCCTTGGTAGTACCTTCTTGTTTAGTTACCATATTGTTATATGAACCACATCCGCTCATTAATAACAATACAACTGCAGCAACAATTGCCAACAAAATAATCGTTCCTTTATTCATGTTTTTGATTTTTTATTACGATAAAGTAAAGATACAAATTAACTGCCAACAAATTACAACCTGACAAAATGTACTATACATTTTACGAATGGTCAGTTTTTTATTTAAAAGAAAAAATTTTGCTTTTAATAAATCCAAACTAGATTTTCTCTCGTATCTCTATTCAAAATTCAAATTATGGAAAAGAGAAAAAAATTAAAATTCACTCTAATGGGATTAGGATTTCTCATTTTATTAAGTGCTTTCACCATTCAGGCTCATGTTTTAATGGTAAAAAAAGAAAATAAAAACAAAATCCCTTATCAACTAAGCAGGATTGACATTCAAACAAAATTGAATCAAAGGGAAGCAATTGCCTTACAAACCAATGTCTTAAAAATGAAAGGTGTTCAAAATGCCATATTCAATAATGAAGATGGCATCCTGGTTTTTATCCATAATAAGGATATCGTTCAATCAAGCGGAATTTACAATGAGCTGATGAAAAGCGGCCAACTAAAAGCAAGCCAGTTTATCACTAAAAACTCCCCTAATCAAGGTGGATGTCCAGTTGTAGTTTCCGACAATTTCTCCTTTAAGAGCCTATACTTAAGTCTGTTTCACAATAAATAACAAACCAATGAAAAAACAATTTTTACATTTTTTTACCATGCTTTTCATCAGCATGATGATTCTTTCTTGCACCAAAAAAGAAGAAACTACAACCCCAGTTGCCACAAATCCTACTTTGTATGAACAAGTTGGTGGGACAGCAATGGTTGATGATCCCAACAATCCGGGAACAATGATTGAAAAAGGCCGTTTAACTTTACGCGCTGTAGTTGATAGCTCTATTTTAGTAATTGCTGCCGACCCTCAAATGACAAAATATTTTCCTGTATTATTTTCAGAATTAGGTACAGGAAATACAACTGGATTGATGGCTTTAAGCAAAAGTTTTACAGATTTTATGTGTTCTGCCACTGGATGCAAAAACAGCGCTTATGCATATACAGGCATGAACATGAAAGATGCACATGACCCTGCCAAAAACAAAAGAATGGGAATGAAAGCTGATAAAGCAGATTTCGACAAATTTGTTGGAAACATTGGCACCGGATTAGCAAAAAACGGAGTTAATTCTACCAATGCCAAAAAGCTTGTTGATGATTTAGTTGCATTATTATACACAACCGAATCCGCTATTGTTCAAAGATAAGTAAGGGGCTTTCTTTGAATAAATTCAATTAACTATTTGTAGTTGTTTGAAAAGAAAATCACAGCTTTTTGTAAGATTCAACTTACAATTAGCTGATTTTCTTTTTAAAAGGAATCAAATCCCTGCCAATAAGGCAATTTATTCAACCATCAATTTTATCCGCCATTTTAGCAATTTAGATAATATTTACTTTCAAGTTTTTTAGGTAAAGTCATAATTCATGAAATTTCCTATCTTGGCAGCGGAAATATAGAAGATGTATGATTTTTAACGCAGACTGTAAACATTATAAAGGACATATCCCTTGTAAACCTCATAAACAAGAAGGTTACCATTGTGAGAATTGTCCTGTATATACCAAAGTATCTAAAAGAATTCTGATTATTAAATTAGGAGCTATTGGTGATGTAATTAGAACTACACCTTTGGTTGTTAAATACAAAAACATGTATCCAGATTGCAAAATCACTTGGTTAACATGGACGCCAGACATTCTTCCTTCTTCTCAGGTTGATGAAATTTTAAAATGGGACCACAATTCTATTTTATACGTACAACATTCAAGCTGGGATATTGCCATCAATTTAGACAAAGAAAAAGAAGCAGGTGCTTTATTGAAAATTGTTGATGCTAAAGAAAAATACGGTTATGTTTTAAAAGACAATGAAATTCAACCTTACAACGAGCTTGCTAACCATAAGTTTGCAACCGGTATGTTTGATGATACTTCTAAAGCTAATACCAAATCATATTTACAAGAGATTTTCGAAATCTGTGGTTTAACCCATGCCGGCGAACCATATTTGATGGATACCCATGATGAAAAAGGCTACAAATGGAACCTTCCTTCAGGTAAAAAAATAATTGGAATGAACACCGGTTGTGGTGGCAGATGGACAACCCGTTTGTGGAGTATTGACAAGTGGGTTGAATTGGTTGACTTAGTTCAAAAACAACATCCTGATGCACATATTTTATTGTTAGGTGGAGAAGCTGAAGATGCCAGAAATAAAGAAATTCAAGCTCGCTCAGGTGCACATTATTTGGGTTATTATTCTCTTTTTGAATTCATCAATTTAGTGAATCATTGCCATTTGGTAATCACCCAGGTTACTATGGGAATGCATATTACTTTGGCATTAGGAAAGAAAATCGTTTTGATGAACAATATCTTTAATCCATATGAATTTGATTTATTTGGCAAAGGAGAAATTGTTGCACCTAATAAAGCTTGTAAATGTTTTTACAGAGGTTCATGTATTGATGGAACCAGCTGTATGGAAGATTTACCTGCTCAAAAAATAACAGAAGCTGTAGGTAGACATTTTTAAGCTTTCTACTTTTTAGCTTTATCCTTAAATTGAAGTTTTGCAATTCTGCCATTGGCACCCGCAAATACTATTAAATTTCCTCTTTTTGCTTTTCTTACAACATGGAAAGAATCATCACTGATTTTCTTCCAATGTTTATCAACGCCTGTTCCTACTGAAATATCAACGCCTGATGTTCCGCAACAAATCAAATAAAAGCTATTAATTGCTTCTACACACGATCGATAACCATTGGTATTCTGTACAAATTTTTGTCGAAACCACAAAGGTGGATTTAATCTATACCAGGCCGAATTAGGATCACCTTCTTTTAATGTATCTTTTAAAAAATCACCCCCAACAAAGCAGAAAATATCTTCATTAAACTCATCTTTTTTCAAAAATGAAAAAGAGAAAGCACCTTGTGAAGATTTACCTTGAACAATTGGAACAGGACTTACATTCCACCTGTTTTTAATCTTGTTGAAATAATAGAATCTCGAAACAGCACCTCCACTCACAAAGGCAAAATCTCCATTTTTTAAACAACGAATACTGGTTCCACTTGCCGCAAATGCAGCTTCACCATTCATCGTTAAAGGAAATCCTGTTGTGTCAATTTCCTTCCAAGTTTTTCCACCATCTTTGGTTTTCATTACAAAAAAACGTCCATTTATTGGATCTCCAAAAACAACACCTTCCTTTTCATTCCAAAAATCCATACCATCTAAAAACATAGCGGAATCCATACTTCTAAACGATTCATTCCATGTAATTCCACCATCCTCAGTATATAAAATCAAAGCAGGAAATCCCGAACTCATCATCACAGCTTTATTAGATGAAAATGCTTCAATATCTCTAAAATCTGATTTATTATATTTTTCTATTTGATGGAATTGTGTTTTTATCAATCCATCTGAACTTTTTCCAAAAACACCTTTGCTTCCAGAAAACCAAACAGATTTATTATCGACAACCGATAAGCCCCTTAAGGAAATTGTTCTCAAGTTAAATCCCGAATCAGCTGATATACTTGAAGAATCAGGGAAATAAATAGCTGATTGTGAAAAGGTGAATTTGCAGACAATCAAGAATAAAAACGTAAATAACTTGTTCATCAATCAAAAATAAGATTCTTTACTTTGCTTTAGGAGATAAAATTCATGAAACAATTTAAAACCCTTATTTACTTCCTTGTAATTAGTTCTGTTATATCTTGTGATGAAAGTCCCAAAATTGGTGTTTATGAAAATACCGGTTCAGTTCAAACTTCAACCCAGGAAAAGAAAGAAGAAAGCACTTATTCTGAATGGAATGGCATTTGGTCTAAAGGAAAAAACCATGAAATTGTTACTTTGAATAT
>JBMLOK010000472.1:0-1955 GCA_049243005.1 Bacteroidia bacterium
GATTTCACCATGAATGCAAATTCAGGAATTAGAATTGCATCATCAAATGGAATTCAAACATCTGGTCCTAGTGGAAATATTCAGGTGAATGGAACACGTAGTTTCTCAACAAGTGGAACATATGTATATGAAGGTTCAAGTGCTCAGTTTTCAGGAACAGGATTACCTGCTACAGTTAAAAATTTAATTATTGATAATGCTGCAGGATTTACATTGAGTGCTACAACTAGCGTGAGTAATGCACTATTAGTAGAAGCTGGAAGTTTGACTACTTCTAACAAAAACTTAAGTTTAGGAGCTTCTGCTTATTCTGATTTTGCTGCAGGAACTTCATTGAACATTAATAATGGAGGAGCTATTGTTGATTTCAATAATCGTCCCGTAAGATTAGCATCAAGTGTGATTGGTACTGCTAAAATTACTCAGATTATGGGTACATTAAACAATGCAACTCAGGTAACAGTTGAAAGATTTATACCTGGAAGTACCGGACGTAAATACAGATTTGTTTCAGCACCATTTACAAGTGGACCAACAATTTCATCAAGCTGGCAGCAAAACATTCATATTACAGGCTCAGGAACCGGAGGAAGCACTTGTCCAAGTTTAACTGCCAATAGTAATGGATTTGACGCAACATTAACCAATTCAGCATCGATGTTTGGGTTTAGTGAAACTACTGCAACAATTAGTACTGCAACTTCTTCTATAAGCGGAGCAACAGTTTATAACAATGCATGGCAAAGTGTTTCTAATACCAATGCCACAAGTTTACAGGCTGGTAAAGGTTATAGAGTATTTGTAAGAGGAAACAGAGAGCAAGGATGTAGTTTATTGGATGGAAGTTTACCGGCAGCAAATGATGTAACATTAAGTGCGAAAGGAACAATTCAAACAGGTTTGTTTAATTTCAGTTTAACATACTCTGCATCTAATGGTGAAGGATGGAATTTAGTGGGTAATCCTTATCCATGTGATATCAATTGGGACAATGCCGGTTGGACAAAAACCAATATCGATAATACCATTTATATTTATAATCCTACAACTAACAATTTTGCAACTTACAATGGAATTACAGGCTTAAATGGTGGTGAAAGTACTATTGCATCAGGACAGGCATTCTTTGTAAAAGCAAATGCAAGTTCTCCGGTTTTAACTGCGAATGAATCTGTAAAATCATCAACTTCTCCTGTTGGAAGTTTATTCAAAAACAAGGTAAAAACTTTAAAAGCATCTTTCATGAAATCGGGTGTGATGTTTGATGAAATGGCCATTCATTTTGTACCAGGCGCTACATCTTTAAAAGATGCTGAATTTGATGCAGAGAAAATGTTTAATTCAACTATCAATTTGTATAGCATAAGCACTGGTAAAAAATATGCATTGAATGCAATTGCACCTCCGGTTTCTGAAGAAGTAATCAACTTAGGTATTTCAACTACAAGCTCAGGAATCCATAAATTAGTATTTTCTCAATTAGATGAATTCACAGCTTATGATGTTTTATTGGAAGATAAATATTTAGGAGTGATTACCTTATTAAACGACAGGTCTTATTACGAATTTAATATTGGTACAAATCCTGCTGAAAAAGGAGAAGACAGATTCAGAATCATTTTTGTAAACAGGGGAGATGCTGATTATTTAGAAAAGAAAAATGCTTTATTGAATAAAATGAATTCTCATGTAAGTATGTATCCAAATCCGGCTACTGAAAGTACATTTATTCATTCTAATCAAATTTCATCAAACAATGCCATTTTAAAGGTGATGAATATAATGGGACAGGAATTAATGAAAATTCAGGTTCCATGTAATCAGGCTGAATTACATACAGAATTGAACTTAGAAAATTTAGGTTCAGGAATCTATTATGTTGAAATTTATGATGGAAGTAAATTGTTATCTACTAATAAGTTATTGAAGAATTAAGAAGTTTTGTGTTTAGTTTT
>JBMLOK010000473.1:0-1085 GCA_049243005.1 Bacteroidia bacterium
ATTTATTGCCGGAGGAGAAAAGCGGGAAATATGGTCCCGTTTTTCCCGGAACCGGATGTTCAATACAATTCCACGATAACCAAACTTGGCATTGTTTACAGGAATTTGCCGACAGGGAATTTGCCTACCCGGGAGAGCAATGCAGAGCAAGCATAAGGTTTCTGGAACCAGGAATACAACCCGAAAGCCTCTACAAAGGCAAAGACTTCAAACTCCTTGAAGGCGATAAACAAATAGGCTCAGGCATAGTGCTTGAAGTTCATTTGATAGATGAGTGGGCGTAGGGGGATGAGAGATTTTTTAAATTCAATTTTTGAATTACATTGATACTAGGCTTTCTGCATAAATCCAATCCAATTCTAGGAAACAATTCTGAGGAAAATGAGAAGTTTTTTGTTGATTCTGACACTATTTTTATTCAACCAATGTACTTATAATAAGACTGAAATTGTTGAATACGAAGGCTATCATGATGAGGCCAAGACCATTTTAGGAATGAAAGGAAATCTAGTGAATGGAAAAGAAGACGGAACTTGGGATTTTTATGATTCTACAGGGGTTTTAGAGAAAAAGGGTAGTTTCAAAGGTGGACTAAAGTCAGGGCAATGGCTTTATTTTAAGGATAGTTTTACTAAAGAAATTAATTGGATTGTTTCAAATGATATAACAGGAATTAGTTTTTCTTATCCATCAGCTTTTAAAAAATTATACAATAAACAAGATACTAATTCAACCTACTATTTTGATTCATTAAATGCCCAGATGATTTCAATAAGAATTTTCAAAGGTCCTTTGAAATTCAATATTGATTCATTTTTTAGTATGAATCTAAATGGTTTATATGCTACTTCTTTTGTCAACAATGCACAATCAGATTTAATAAAGAAAGATGATTACTCATATTATATAGATGAGTTTAATATAGTTGAAAAAAAGACTGGTTTAGAATATACAGTGTATTCTTTTTATGAATTGATTGGTGGGAATTTAATAACAATTACATTTTCAAGTAAGTCGAATTTAAAAAGGAGTTCATTTAATATTATCAATGAAATATTTGGTAATTTTTGGTTTTCAGATAAAAG
>JBMLOK010000474.1:0-6948 GCA_049243005.1 Bacteroidia bacterium
TTAAGTATCGAAGAAATCAGTTATCTCATTTCACCTTTGGTATTAGCACTTGCAGCAATTCTTTTTAGTAAAAACTCTAGATTATTTTTATGGACCAGCATTGTACTTATTGTTATGGTTAGTGCGTTGCGTTGGATTTATTCCGTTTATTTCCTTGAACCAAATTATAAATGGGTGTATATGTTACGTGAAGTGGCTTTAATCAGACTTGATTCAATTTATTACGGTTTCATTGCAGTTTATATCAGCAGAAAAGCTCCTGAATTCTGGAAGAATTACCGTATTCCAACTTTTATTCTTGGTTTGATTGGTGTTGTACTTTTAATGAAATTCGAGAATAATTTAATGGAATACAATCCTTCTCATTTAAACAATACCATTTTCTTTAGTTTATTGAGTATTTCAATCGCATTTCTTCTCCCCTATTTGTCACTATTAAATGAAATCAAATTTACCTGGATAGCAAAAGTAGTTACAGGAGTTTCCATCATCTCTTATTCTCTTTACCTCATTAATGGTGGTTTACTAGCAATTCAATTCGACTTATTAAGCAATAAAGGGGCAGGTTGGAGTGTAGGAACGGCAGCTATGATGTATGTTTTTTATTGGGCATTGTGCTTGGTTTTATCTACACTTTTGTATGTCTTTTTTGAAAAGCCATTTACCAAATTGAGAGATAAATTTTAATTTTAAGTCCATCGAAAATTTTCTTTTAATTGGCATTTGTATACTAAGTGGAATTTTATTCCGCAGATTCAATGTTGTGCCCAATGATTCTTATAAAGCCATCAATAACTGGATAATCTACCTGGCTTTACCGGCAGTTTCTTTAAAGCATCTCTGGCATTTAGAAATCAGTCAACAATTGCTGGGACCAGCTGTATCACCTATTATAGTTTTAGCAGGAAGTTTTGTTTTTGTTTATTTACTCGACTTAAAATTTCATTTCGATAAAGCAACAAAAGGACTCTTGATTTTAGCATCCGGATTGTGTAATACTTCATTCATTGGTTTCCCTTTAATCAAAACATATTTCGGAGATGAATTTATTCGTATTGCTGTAATCAGTGATCAAATGACCTTTTTACTTTTCTCTACTATTGGACTTTTTGTAGCAAGCAGTTACAGTAGTTATAATTCTTTAAACATTAAAAGCATCTTACTTAATTTAATTAAATTCCCTCCTCTTGTTGTAAGCATTCTGGCATTGCTACTTCCAAGTCAAATTCATTTTCCAACACTTGATAATTTGTTTACTCAATTGGCTTCAACTATTGCGCCATTGGCATTGTTTTCAATCGGTTTACAAATCAGAATTTCCGGATGGAGAAACGAATTAGGCTTGATGATTCCTGTTTTCATTTATAAACTAGTTCTAGCTCCTCTATTGGTTTTAGCTTATGTTTTATGGAGCGGATTTGGTCATGAATATTCTCAAATTTCAGTCTTTGAATCTGCCATGCCTGTATTGATGAGTTTAAGTATTTTGTGTGAAAGGTTTCAATTAAAAACAGAGCTAGCAAATCTTATTATTGGAATCAGTATTCTCTTGGGATTCATTAGTACTTTCTTCTGGAGTTTATTGTTGCATCAAATTTTTTAATCACCCTAAAAAACAAAATCCCAAACTTTTTGAATTTGGGATTTTGCAAGTAAGGTTTGAATTAAAAATTAGTTCTTATTCACTTTATAAAAATACGATCGACCTAATTCATCTGTAAGTTGGAGGAAGTATATTCCTGATTTGAATGAACCCAAATCCAGCTGAATATTTTGGTTATTTTTACTTATTTCAACATTTAGCAATTTGCCATCCAAAGCAAATAATTTCACATCAAAATTCCGTATTGAATTATACATTTCAATATTCAATATTCCATTTGTTGGATTAGGATAAACCATTACTCTTTCATTGCTAAAATTATTTTGCACTCCAGTTACAGCAACCAGGTAACATGCAGATGTATCAAAACAATTTTGCTGCTTAACTATAACTGCATATTCTCCTGAAACAGATGGTAGAAAACTTTTCTGATTCGCTCCTGAAATCAAGCCAACTCCGCACCTTAACCACTGATATGTAGCATTGGTAGCATTGGCAATTAAAATATTTGAATTAAGTGTAACAGAGGTATCCAATCTGGTGATACTCAAATCTATTTTGATGATACTATCACAAAACTGTGCATTTGTTAAGGTATCAAAATAAATTCCTGAGTTAGTAAAAGTCTTGTTTCTAAAAACAAAATCACCACAAGATTGAACAGTCAAATTGGAATTTGTTGGCTGCTTGATTGTCAAATCTAAAACAACAATGCTATCACAGGCATTTAAACCGCTTAAAGTATCTCTATAAATACCGGATTGTTTCAAGAGTTTATTATTAAACAAATACTCATTACAAGAAGATGTAGAAAGATAATTAATGGTGCTACTTTTTAAGGTTAAAATCAATGAAACTATACTATCACAATTGTTTACCGACTTTAAACTATCTACATAAAAACCACTTTGGGTTAAAATACGATTGCCAAATTTATATGAACCACAGGCAGACTCGTTTAATTGAGTTAAATATGAATTAACTATTGAAATATTCAGGGTAATAATGCTATCACAGTTTGTTGCATTAACCAAGGTATCTTTATATATACCTGAACTTGTATAGGTTTTACCATTAATATTAATAGGACCACATGAATTAAAATTTTTGGTGGATGTAGATGAATATGCAAGATAAAGATCAATTGCCACAATACTATCGCAGGCTAAACTGGTTTGTAATGTATCATAAAATCTACCAGAATAAGTTCTTAGTTCTCCATTAAAAAAATAAGAATTACAAGTTCTGATTTCATAAAAATTATACTTGGTTGGACGAACAATTAATTGCAATTGAATAACAGAATCACAACCATTCACATTTTGAATAGTATCAATAAAAGTTCCGGTTTGGTTTCTGTTTTTGCCATTCCAGAATATACCACCACAAACATTTAAATTGTAACTACTGGAAGTTCTTAAACATTGATTGAGTAAACGAACAGGAGACCAGTTTGAATAGATAGTCATGTTTCTAATTGTCCTAACTCTCCAATAATATTTACCGGTAGGTATATTATTCAAAACAAGACTTGTACTCGAAAGCACCTGACTATTATAGGTTGTAACAAAATCAGGATTCGAGCTTATCTGAAATTCATAGGCATTGGCATTTGTTGCGGTACTCCAAGAAAAACTGATTCCATTTACCTGATTGGTAAAGCCATTGGCCGGAGATATTAAATTAGAAACTGAAGGATAAACAATCGGAACAGAACCTGTACTTAACGAACGAGTTGTCCAGGCTGAAGAATCAACTGCGTTTGCCGCTCTTACTCTCCAGAAATAAACCTTATTGGAAAGTAAAGTGCCAGAAGGATGTTGAGTGTCGGCATTTCCATCAGTAGAACTGATATAAGCCTTTCCAATATTCTGAACTATTGGTGATGTAAAAATATTGGTTGTATCAATTTGTAAATGATAGGCATCAACAGAGGTATGAGGCAACCAGTTTAAAGTAATACCTGTAGTTGCAACATTTAATTGTGCTTCGGCAGGACTTGACAGGGTAACATAATCATTGGTATTGAATGTCCATTGAGTACTCCAGGAAGTAGTATCAACAAGATTTCTAGCACGAACTCTCCAGAAATAGGTTTTGCCAAAAAACAAGTCATCTACAAAATGGTAAGTATCTGCATTTCCATCGGAGCTAGAAGTATAATTTTTAAAAGCAAATTTTAAAGCTGGTGAATTAAACTGGTTACTTGTATCCACTTGAATATCGTAAAAATCAACACCAGTATGAGGTAACCAATCTAAAGTTAAACCTGTCCATTGATTGGTATTACTTGCAGGTGAAGAATGTGTAACAAAATCTCTGGTTGAAAAAGTCCACGATTGATACCATTCACTTGTATCACTTAAATTTCTTGCCCTAACTCTCCAATGGTAGTTTACACCAAAATACAGGTCCTCAAAAAAATGTTGTGTATCTGCATTTCCATCTGTAGAATTTATATAAGTTTTAGATACACTTTTGAATGCATTTGAATTAAAATTATCTGAAGTATCAATTTCCACATCATAAAAATCGGCTCCCGGATGAGGATTCCAATCGAGAGTAAGTCCAGACCAATTTTGAGAATTATTAAGTGGTGAAGCTAAATTTACCAAGTCACGCGTAGTAAAATTCCAAACCTCACTCCAAACAGTTGTATCAACTAAATTTCGTGAACGTACTCTCCAGAAGTATCTCTGACCAAATAACAATTCATCAATATAATGTTGAGTATCTGAATTGCCATTAGTAGAATTTATATACGATTTGCTTATCGACCTTAATAATGGAGTATTAAAGTTTATATTGGTATCTATTTGTAAGTCATAAAAATCTACTGCCGTATTTGGTGCCCAATCGAGAGTAAGTCCAACCCATGAGGCAGAACCCGTTGCAGGAGAACTTAATACCGAAAGGTTATTGGTTGTGAAATTCCATACTTGACTCCATTTTGTAGTATCAACCAAATTAAAAGAACGCACTCTCCAGAAATATTTCTGACTAAAAAACAGGTCTTCCAAATAATGTTGAGTATCTGAATTACCATCAGTAGAATTGATATAAGTTTTAGTAAAAGTTCTGAATTGGTTTGAGCTAAAAGAAGCATTTGTATCAACCTGCAATTCATAAAAATCAACCCCGGGATTAGGACTCCAGTTTAAAGTTAATCCTGAGTTGGTTACTGAATTATTAGCAGGAGAAGACAAGTACATTGTATCAGTAGTTTGTAACTGCCAAAAACTTGTCCAATTAGTTGTATCTACTGCATTTCTAGCTCTTACTCTCCAGAAATAATTTGTTCCAAAAAACAAATCATCAAATGAATGCTGGGTATCTGAATTTCCATCAGAAGAATTTACATACGTTTTAGTTGCTGCTTTTAATGCTGGCGAATTAAAGCTTATTGAGGTATCTAATTGTACATCATAAAAATCAACTCCTGTATGAGGTAACCAGTTTAAAGTAACAATTGGATTATTCAGCGAATTATTTGAGGGACTAGAATGAAACAAAATACTTTGAGTTGTAAACGTTCTTTGCTGCCAAATAGAAGTATCTCCGCTAACATAACATCTAACTCTCCAATGGTAATTTGTTCCAAAGAACAAGTTTTCCAAGTAATGTTCTGTATCTGAATTAGAACTTAGTGAATTGATATAAGCCTTAGTAGTATTAAAAACAACCGGTGAATTAAAGTTAATAGTAGTATCAACTTGCAGCTGATAAAAACTGCATCCGACAACGGCATCCCAGTTAAGAATTAATCCGGTAAAAACAGTGGCAGCATTTGCCGGTGATGATTGGTTTGGAGCATTGATTGAAAAAACATTGTTTATTCCAACTAATGATAAAACTAAAAAAAAGTAAATTTTTCTCATTTAAAAGGATTCTGAATTCGTAATTTTAAACAAATTAAATTCAGAATCCTTTTAATACAAATTTTTTATATAAATGGTTTAAATTTAGAATGGAAGTTTAATTCCAACAACGGGTAACCAATTTTTATTACCGTCGGTGATACTTCCAAAAGAATAGCCAAAACCATTATAGGTATTGTGAACCATAAACTTATAAGATGTTCCTGAAAGCGCAGGAGTTTCGTTTTTAGTTGGTAGTATTAATCCAAATTCAAGTCCTAACCAATTTACTTCTTTTCCATATTGATTTAAGTTAAACATTAATCTTGCATCTACTCCGGTATTGTAAGTGAAATTTTTAAACTGTCCATCCTTAAAATCAGAAAAACCATAAGAACTCCAAACTAATCCAACACTCCATTGAGGTTTATTAAATCTATTTAAAAACATTAATCTACCTTCAATACCAATTGTTGGTGTCCATTGATTTCCTATTAAAAGTGCATTTACATCGGTATGAAATTCCAATTGATCATTAGAAGTTGATTCCAATTTAATTTTTTCAAATCCTGTATTTTTACTTTCCAAAGCATAAAGATAATTACGTTTCAAATCCTTTTCCTCATCTTTAAGTTTAGCACAGGCTGCATTAATATTGAGCAATTTTAGCTTTGAAATTTCAGCAAAAGTTTGAGGATATAAATGTATTTGAACCCTTGATTTTAAATCATAAATTATAAAATGTATGGAAGATAATCCTTCATTAATTTTATATGATTCTTTAGCTAAATCAAAACCTTCAGAGAAATCCGGATCTTGAGTTTTCATCCTTCTTTTGCCATTTTCAGCAATTAAATAATGAATTTCTTTTGGGTATTCTGATTCATTTAAACCTTGTATTGATTTTTCATAATCATTATAAAACAATTGCATCAAAGAATCAGCTTTGGTATAATCTTTTAGTCTTTTAAAATCGAAACAAACTAATTTGATTTGAGAGCCTGATTCCAACTTAATAATCAGTGTATCATTATTGATTCTTTCATCAGCAAATAGCGCTGAACTTGCGAAAATTAGGGCAATAGTTGTCATGCACCTTGTAAAGATGTTTTTCATAATATGTTTAATTTAAAGTTTAAAATGATTGTCTGTAACTAAGAACTTTTTCAGGTTGAATGGAGCTTACAGCCGCAGCATCAGGTAATTTAAAGCGAATAAATCCTGATTCCTTTTTTGATTCTGATGCCAGATGAACCGGTATAATCTGTTCATTAAAATCAATTTCACGAAACCTTGATTTTTTGTGTTTTTGATTCGAATTATTTGAGGCAATTTGAATTTCGGAAACAAGTGAATCTACTTGTTCAGTTATATTTTCTTGTTGAGTATTTAATGCTATTTGAGGAACTGTAATTGTTTTAGATTCTGCTTTTTTCGCAGGGGAACTTACTTTTTTGTTTTTAACTCTAATTGGAAAACCAATAGCCA
>JBMLOK010000474.1:7048-14429 GCA_049243005.1 Bacteroidia bacterium
GAAGGTAGCTCTTCTAAACTCTCCAGTTTTTTTCTGATTATATTATTCTCCAAATGTTCCATTTGCTTCACCTTGATAATTTTCCAACATTTCTTTTAACTTACTTTTCGCCTTCATGTATTGGGTTTTACTTGTCGATTCTTTGATGTTTAACATCTCAGCAATTTCCTTATGAGAGTAACCTTCTACAACAAAAAGATTCAAAACTGTTCTGTAACCTGTAGGTAATTTCAGAATCATTTTATTGATATCTTCAGCATGCATAGCTGATAATATATCTTGTTGATCTGCAATTTCAGGGAAACTTTCTTCGGGCATTAAATAGAAATTATTTTTCTTTCTTAATTCCATTAAAGCTTCATTTACCACAATTTGTCTAAGCCATTTAAACAAACTGCTTTCATCTTCAAAAATGAATGAATCAAACTCCTGAAACATCTTCATCATTCCTTTTAAAACACAATCTTCTGTTTGTGCAGTATGAACCAAATACCTCTGACAAATTCGAAACATGGGCGCATATAAAGCATCAAATACCAATCGCTGTGTGCTGCGATCTGCCTTTCTACAAAGCTCAATTTGATGTTTAGTAAATGTCTTCATGTTACAAATGCTATAATGTTTGATAGGACACTAAAGTTGCCCGGGGTCAAAAATAAAATATTAACCTATTGATTTTCAGTAAATAAAAATCAAACAAAAAGAATAAAAAAACAAATTCGTAAAAAATTAGGCCTATATGATAAGAATATAATCACAAATCTTATTTTCGTTTGAAAGCAAAAAGCTACCTAATTTGTATCAACCCGGCGCACATATTCTATCCGAATTAAAAGTAAAAAACATTGAACTACTTCAAAATGTAAGTAGTTTCAAAGTCTATTTAGAACAACTTATTCAGCAACACGAACTGGAGCAAATCGGTGAAACTTATCATCAATTTCCTGAAGCCGGATTTACTGCTTTGGTTTGTTTAACCGAATCACATATCAGCATTCATACCTGGCCGGAATTCGAATACTTAACATTTGATGTGTTTTTATCAAATTTCAAAAGAGATAATTCAGCAAAAACACAGGCGATTGCAGATGGTATAATTAAGTACTTTGAAGGCGATATTATTCAATTTCAAACCATAAAACGTTAAGTAGATGATGGAATATACTTGTAAAAGATGTAACCAAACTTTACAGGCTTATGCTCTGAATACTCGTTATATCGTTTGTAAAAGCTGTCATAAAATCAATGAACGTAATCCTTCAAATGAAGTGTATATTGATTTTGCCAATCCAATGCCTGATGATTTAAGTCTACTTCAAATTGGAACAGAATTAAATCATGAAAAGAAAAAATATGCTGCTATTGGAAGGTATCGCCATCATTTAAAAAATTCCTATTTAAACCATTGGGTGTTTTTAAATGGTGAAACAGATGAGTTACATATTTTTGAACAATTGGGTAATTTTGTTTTGGCAAAAAAATCTGAAACAAAACTGAATTCTCAGCAATTAAACAATTTAAGATCCGGTGCTAAAATCATTTTAAATACAATTACAGAACCTCTATATATTGAATCAGTTGATAAAAACTGTATGACACATTTTCTAGGTGAAATTGAAGAATTGAATCTTTCATCTTCAAATTTCTACTCTATCAATATGAGTAATAATTTTGGTGATGCGGCAATTGTATTTATCTATAATGATAAAAACCATCAGATATTTACCGGTAAATACGGCTCTTTCAAGGATTTTCAATTTTCAAAAACAAACCTTATAACTATTTAACTGATGGAAAATCCACCTTTAATTAATTGTCCGGTTTGTTCAGAAAAACTTTCTATTTCAGGAAAATTTCAAACCAGAGCATTGGTTTGTTCATCATGTAAAAATTACTTGGTTTATGATGAGCATTTGGTATTAAAAAAAGAGAAGACTTTTGATGTTGTACCAAATGTTGTTTTGCCTATCGGAACAAAAGGAATCTTGTTTGGTATTGAATATATTGTTAGAGGTATTATCAGAAAAAAAGAATCAGGAAGTCATAAATACTTTTGGACAGAATACATCTTATTTAATCCTGAAAATGGATATGCAACTTTATCCGAATTTAATGGCCATTGGAATTTATTAAAACAAGTAGATCAGTATCCAAGAGCACTTAGCAAAAATGTTAGGCAATTTACATTTGAAGGAAACCACTACTATGTTTACAATAAATACTGTGCTAAAATAGAACAAGCTCAAGGCGAGTTTCATTATAATATTTTGCAAGATGAAGATGATAAAATAAAAGAATTCATTTCGCCTCCATTTATATTGATTGAGGAAAGTAGTTATGATGAAGTTAAATGGTTTAAAGGTGAATATTGTAGTCCGGGTGATGTAAAATCTGCATTTAAAATTGATAATGTTCCCGAAAGAGAAGGTGTTGGTGCAACTCAAACCATGAAAATTGGGATTAGAAGTGAGATTCTAATTTCATCAGGAATAGCTTTTGCTTTGTTATTATTTGCGGTTCAGGTAATCATAGCAACTTTTGCAAAAAATGAATCAGTCTTCACCAAGACTTTTTATGATTCAGAAATGACAAAAGAAAAACTCATTAAATCAAGTTCATTTGACTTAAAAGGAGGAACAAGTGCTGCTGAAATATTTGTATTTAGTCCTTTAAGTAATAACTGGTTAGATGTAGACATTGAGCTCATAAATGAACAAACAGGGGAACGATTTGAAGCTATTAAATCACTAGAATTTTATTCCGGAGTTGATGATGGGATGAGTTGGACAGAAGGCGATCAAAAAGAATCGGTAGTACTTTCAGCAGTTCCTGATGGTCGGTATTATATGCTGATTTACCCCGATTGGGGAACATACGCTAGTGGATTACCCAATCCTTCATTTACAGTTGAAGTTAGAAGAGATGTGGCAATTTGGTCGAATTTATTATGGACGATACTTTTGGTATCTATCTATCCAATTGTTATATACTTCTTAGAGAAAAATTTTGAAAGTAGACGTTGGATGGAAAGTGATTATGTACATTATTAATAGAATATGTTTAATATTAGTAAAAAAGAAAAAAAGAGTGTAGCCATTTATTTCAGCATATTAATGCTGGTTTTAGGTGTTTATACTTATGCAGGTATTTATGGATGGAAATTCTATAATCCTGACGAGGTAAGTGAAAGAGCATATGGTCAATCGAGAAGCAGTGGCGGTTCGCATGGTGGAAGCAGATTTTATCACAAATAAATTTATTTAAAAATGGAAGATATCATAAACATTAAGTATGTAGTTAGTTCAGTTCTTTATTCATTTATAGGAATTGTTATCCTGCTAATTTCGTTTTGGGTAATTGAAAAAATTACACCAGAAAATTTATGGAAAGAAATCATTGAAAGAAAAAACAATGCATTGGCAATTATGGCAGCAGCATTTATGATTGCCATCGCTATAATCATTGCATCAGCAATTCATGGTTGATTTCGAAAAAGAAGAAGAATTAAAAAAGCAGGAAATCAATATTCACCTGCTCTTATTGCTTGCTGTATTTGTAGTAGCTACTTGTGGACTAATCTATGAATTAGTTGCAGGTACTGTTGCCAGTTATTTACTCGGCGATTCTGTTACCCAATTTTCTACCATTATTGGTGCCTATTTATTTTCAATGGGAATAGGCTCCTATTTGTCAAAATTCTTCAATAAACACCTTATTGCCTGGTTTGTTCAAATTGAAATTACCGTCGGTTTAATTGGAGGATTTAGTTCAAGCATTTTGTTTTTAATGTTTGATCATGTTGAATCTTTCAGGTTTCTTTTATACGCATTGGTTGGTTTAACAGGCATTTTAGTAGGACTCGAAATTCCATTACTGATGCGAATTCTTGAAAAGAAATATGAATTCAAGGAATTGGTTTCAAAGGTTTTTACATTTGATTATATCGGTGCATTATTGGCATCAGTTGTATTTCCTTTGTTTCTTATCCCCTACCTTGGTTTGTTAAAAACATCATTTTTATTTGGACTATTTAATATTGCAGTAGCATGGGTTTTATGTTTAAAGTTTAAGGATGAAATTGCCTGGATTCAAAGCCTTAAAATAGCTGCAATTATTTCGTTTTTGTTATTGGCTACAGGATTTGCGTTTTCGGAAAGAATCATGAATTTCGCAGAATCAATGGCGTTTCAGGATAAAATTATTTTTGCCAAATCATCGCCCTATCAAAGAATTGTTCTAACTAAAAATCCAAGGGAATATCGCTTGTTTCTAAATGGCAATTTACAATTTAGCAGCTCCGACGAATACCGTTATCATGAAGCATTGGTTCATCCGGCTCTGGAATTTTTATCAAACAAAAAAAACATTTTAATTCTGGGTGGTGGTGATGGATTAGCAGTAAGAGAAGTATTAAAACATCAAGAAGTAGAAAGAATTATTTTGGTTGATTTAGATGCTGAAATGACCCGTTTATTTAAGTCAAACTCAATGTTGACAGCCTTAAACGAAAAATCATTGTTATCGAATAAGCTTCAAATAATAAATGAGGATGCATTTTTGTGGTTAAAAAAAAACAAACAACAATTTGATTGTATCATCATTGATTTTCCTGATCCATCAAACTATTCAATAGGTAAACTTTATAGCAATAGCTTTTATAGATTGGTTTATCAATCATTAAGCGATAGTGGAATGAGTGTTATTCAATCTACATCACCTTATGTTGCACGCAAATCATTTTGGTGTATAGATACAACACTTCAATCTGTCGGATTTAATACCAAAGCTTATCATGCTTATATACCATCATTTGGTGAATGGGGTTATATGATGGCATTAAAGAATAGAAATTATATACTGCCTGATTCATTTAGAAAAGATTTAAGATTTTTAAATGAAGAAACCTTAAAACAACTGTTTATTTTTCCTAAGGATATGCAAAAAGTTCCTGCAGAAGTAAACAAGTTAAACAACCAGGTTTTGGTTCATTATTTTGAAGAAGAATGGGCTAATTACCAATAAAATGAAAAGAAGAGATTTTTTATTGAGTGGACTTGGTCTTGGTATTGTTTTAAGCAGCCAGAATTCATGCAAGAAAGGCAATTCTTTTCAAGTAAAATTTGTTGATGACAATTCTGAAAGAGGACATTTATTAAGAGAACCCAAATTCGAAAATCCTAAGGAAATTATTCATGAAAATATCCTAATTATTGGTGCAGGAATTAGTGGATTAAGTGCAGGAAGAAGATTAAAGAAATCTGGTATAAATGATTTTAAAATCCTTGAACTTGCTAAAGAAAGCGGTGGTAATTCAATAAGCGGAAAGAATACAATCAGTAATTATCCATGGGCTGCACATTATTTACCTATACCTGATGAAAGAGATACTGAACTCATTACATTTTTAAAAGAATGCAATGTAATAACAGGAATCAATCATGAAAATAAACTGGAATACAATGAGCAATTTCTGTGTTTCGATCCGGAAGAACGTTTGTATATAAATGGTCATTGGCAAGAAGGATTGGTTCCTCATTCGGGTATTGAGGAAAATGACCATAAGGAAATAAAATCTTTCTTTGAACTTATTCAATTTTATAAAAATGCAAAAGGGAAAGATGGGAAAGATGCATTTTGTATTCCACTGAAAAACTCTTCGAATGACAGTGAATTTACCAAACTTGATGAAATAGATTTTTATAGCTTTATGTTATCAAAAGGCTATCGTTCTAAATATCTTTTTTGGTACTTGGATTATTGTTGCAGAGATGATTTTGGAAGTTCAATGCAGGATAGTTCAGCATGGGCAGGTATTCATTATTTTGCATCAAGAAAAGGAAAAGCAGCAAATGCAGAATCAGGTGATGTGCTTACCTGGCCTGAAGGAAATGCATTTTTGGCGAATGGATTGAAATCAACAATCAAAGAACATTTAATATGTAGTCAACTTGTTTATTCAATAGAAGAAAAAAATGAGTTGATAGAAGTTTTGGTTTATGATTTTGATAAAAAAGAAAGTATAAATTACCAATGTAAACATATAATTCTTAGTGGACCACAATACATCAATAAGCGAATTTTAAAGCAATCTAAAAAAGATGAATTGTATAACAAGTTCACTTATTCACCCTGGATGGTTGCCAATATCAGTTTGCATCAATTGTACAACAATAAAGGAATTCCATTGTGTTGGGATAATGTTATTTATGGAAGTCAATCGCTTGGTTATGTAAATGCTTGTCAGCAGCATTTAAACATGCATGAAAACGAAAAAGTAATTACTTATTACTATCCTTTATCAAAAGGACAACCTAAACAGGAAAGGGAATTGGCCTATAAAAGAACGGAGGAAGATTGGAAGAAAATTATTCTTGCTGATTTAAAAATTGCTCATCCAAATATTGAAGAATCCATTAAAGAAATCGAGATTAAATTATGGGGACATGGTATGATAAGACCAATTCCAGGTCTTATTAAAGGAGATGAAATCAAGGAAATGAGGAAGCCATTGAATCATAGAATATACTTTGCGAATTCTGATATTACAGGCATTTCAATCTTTGAAGAAGCCTTTCATTCGGGTTTAGATGCTGCTGATTTATGTATCGAAAATTTGAATAAAAATGCTTAAAGGAAACTGGATACATAAAGCAGGATTTGATTTGCTGTTTATATTGGCTCCACCATTTGTTTGCTTATTGCTGGTTATTTTGTTTCCTGATTATTTTAATCAGGAAAAAGAAATGAACTATTTAAACTGGTTTATTCTTGTCCTATTGATAGATGTATCGCATGTTTATAGCAGTTTGTTCAGAACCTATTTCGATAAAAATGCATTTGAGCAGAAAAAGGATTTGTTTATCAGCATCCCACTTTTGTCATTTGTAGCAGGAGTTGTTTTGTACTCTATTCACGCTTTGTTATTCTGGAGGGTGATTGCATACCTGGCAGTATTTCATTTCATAAGGCAGCAATATGGCTTCATGCGAATTTATTCCAAAAACGACAATCAATTAAAATGGGAAAAATGGATTGATAATACAATGATTTATGGACTTTGTATATATCCTATAAGTTATTGGCATTTGAGTGATAACAGGGTTTTTCATTGGTTTATTGATGGTGACTTTTTCAAATTCCACAATCCATTTTTATTGCAGATTTTTAGTTTATTGTATTATCTTTTGATTGGAATTTATCTTGTTAAAGAAATCAATATCAGCCTAAAAAATAAATACTTTAATTTAGGTAAAAACCTATTGATACTGGGAACAGGCTTAAGTTGGTATTTTGGAATTGTATATTTTAATGGTGATTTGATATTTACCTTATTAAACGTTGTAGCTCATGGCATTCCTTATATTGCTTTGGTTTGGATTGT
>JBMLOK010000475.1:0-7437 GCA_049243005.1 Bacteroidia bacterium
CAATGTGTAAAAACCCTTTAACATAATTTTGAAGATTAATTCAGTTTAGAAGGCAAAAGTCATAATTTTGTGCTGCATATATAGAATCAAAATGAAGGAAATTATCGCGAAAATTAAAAATGAACTGAGCAAAGAAGCATACAGTCAGGAAACAGTAGTAAGCCAATTAAAGGAACTACGCGAGTATTTCAAAAGCAATTTAAACGAACCGGGCTTGGTAAGAATGATTCGTTTAGCTTATGAAGAAATCGAAAATAATGGTGATTATACTTTCCTTTTTCTGGAAGAAGAGGATGGTAAAGCAAATTTAGAATACCTAGTTGATTTGCTTGGTGACCATAACAACAAATACAACCGTGAAGAACTCAGAGAAATCAGAGATTTAATGGAAGGTATTGAGCGCACCGAAGAAGAGGATGAAGAATAATTTTGCAAAAGCCCGAAAGGGCTTTTTGTTTAAATAACAGATATGAAACAAATTGGAATAATAATGGGGTCGGATAGCGACCTGGAAGTAATGAAAGATGCGGCAAAAGTATTAGAAGATTTTGCCATAGATTTTGAAATTACAGTAGTTTCTGCTCATAGAACTCCCGAAAGAATGTATGAGTACGCTAAAACTGCCAGAGAAAGAGGCTTAAAAGTAATAATTGCCGGTGCAGGTGGTGCTGCTCATTTACCGGGTATGGTTGCTGCAATTACAACACTTCCCGTAATTGGAGTTCCGGTTCAATTAAAAACGCTTTCCGGTTTAGATTCTTTGCTTTCTATAGTACAAATGCCGGGTGGCGTCCCTGTTGCAACTGTTGCTATTAATAATGCAAAAAATGCCGGACTTCTTGCAGTTCAAATTCTTGGAATTGATAATGCTGAAATCGCAAATAAACTTCAGGAATACAAAGACAAAATGAAAACTGAGGTTGAAGAAAAGGCACAAAAAGTAGAAAAAGGTCGCAACACAATCGGCTTTAGAAACCAATAGCTTTTTTTAATCATTTGCTTATTCAGAAAAATGTCCCTAATTCGTATACTTAAATAAAAAGTCATTGAACAGTTTTTGGGACCTTTTTAAACCGGAAGAATTAATTAGATATGGTGGCAAATTTTTGCTGCTATCTGTAATATTTTTGGAAAACGGCGTATTCTTTGGCTTTTTCCTTCCGGGAGATTCTCTGCTCTTTACAGCAGGTCTTTTATGTTATCTTGGTGTTCTGGATATGGAACTCATGCCACTAATATTGTGGATTGCAGCTTCAGCTATGGGTGGTTATTATGCTGGATATATTTTCGGTTTAAAAACAGGAGATGCTTTGTACAACAAACCTGATACTTTGTTCTTCAAGAAGAAATACATTACAACGGCTGAAGATTTCTACAAAAAATATGGTGGTTTAGCTCTTGTAATGGGTAGATTTTTACCAATCGTTAGAACATTTGCACCAATACTGGCAGGAATTGTTCGTGTAAAACCTATTATCTTTTTAGGATACAATGTTCTTGGTGCCATACTTTGGCCAAGTGTTATTGTTACAGCAGGTTATTATGTTGGAAAAATATTCCCGAATGCACTAGATTACCTTGACTTTATTGTCATAGGATTTATACTGGTTACTTCGTTGCCAATCATCAATAACTGGCGAAAAGACAAGAAGAAAAAGAAGGAAGAAAATTCAAGTTATTTATAAATAAAAAGAGGCTGTTCAAATAAATGAAACAGCCTCTTTTTTTATTTATAGATTTAAATTTTTTATAAGTTTCCAACTTTGCGTGCATAGATATTGTATTCATCTATACTGCCATATTCAAACTTACAAATGGTATTTAATTTTTGTGTGATTTCACCTTCACCTGATAACTTTTCTTCAATAATTAAAACCACGTTATTGCAAGATTCAAGAAATTTTCTGGCACCTTCCAACATCTCAACTTCCATTCCTTCAACATCAATTTTAATCAAAATTCTTTCTTCTGATTTGAATCCAAAACCTGCATATACTTCATCTAAAGAATTAATCTCAAATTTTTGAGTAGTAGCTGATTCAGTATCCACACGTTTACTTGCGCCGGGATTGATCTGATTAATGCTAAAAAATTCAATTGAATGTTTGCTACCCAAACCATAATTATGCGCTTTAACATTCTCTCTTAAACCGTTGATTTCGATATTTCTATCAATCATTTCATAACTACCTTTTACCGGTTCAAAAGCTAAACATCTTTTGCCTTTTGCACCAAGCCAAATGCAATATTCACCTAAACATGCACCAATGTCCATAAAAATATGGAAGTTTTCCTTTTCAATAAATCTTTTAATTCCAATTTCGTAAGCATAATTGATATACTGAAAATCTAATGTATGTGGTCTAGTATCAAATTTACCCATAGAAGTTCTTACAATTCCCCCTTTGGTATAAGACTTTCTAGTAAACATGTAAACAAAAGCTTGAATCAAGGAACCGAATTCTCCGAACTTTAAATATTCGAGAAAATAGAGCGTGTAAACCTCGAGTCTGTTAAATAAACGGCTCATAACTAAATTAATTTGGGCAATAATATTAATTCTTTTGTTCCCATTTCTTTTAAGTTATGAAATATTGATTCAAAGCGACTTAATTTGTAGACATGGCCGAAACCGGTAAATTATATTTGGTTCCTACTCCTATCGGAAATCTTGAGGATATAACCCTTAGAGCTTTGAGAATACTTAAAGAGGTAGATTATATTCTTGCAGAAGATACCCGACAAACACTTAAACTTTTAAGTCATTACGGAATTAGCAAGACCCTTCACTCCTATCATTCGCACAACGAACACAAGGTTTTATTACAAGTAATCAACGATTTAAAAGAAGGAAAAAACATTGCTCAGGTTAGTGATGCAGGAACTCCTGGTATTAGTGATCCAGGTTTTTTGTTAGCCAGAGCTTGTATGGAAAACCAATTGCCATTAGAATGTTTACCTGGTGCAACTGCTTTTGTTCCTGCCTTAGTGAAAAGCGGTTTGCCTTGCGATGAATTCACTTACATCGGATTTCTTCCGGAAAAAAAGGGAAGACAAACTGCACTCAAAAAATTGGCTGAAGAAGAAAGAACTACTGTGTTATATGAAAGTCCTCATAGACTTTTAAAAGCTTTACAACAATTTGTTGAGTATCTTGGTGCAGAGCGACAAATATCTGTAAGCAGAGAACTTACTAAGATGTTTGAAGAAACAGTAAATGGAACTGCAGCAGAAGTTTTAACTCATTTTGAAACACATATTATTAAAGGAGAATTCGTAATTGTTATCGGCGGTAAAAAATAATCACCTGAGGTATGTACTTCTCAGTTTAACAGGAGCAGCTCTACTTGTTGCTTCGTGGGAGCCTTTTTCACTATTTCCACTTGCATTCCTAGCTTTGATTCCGTTTTTCGAACTTGAGAAACAAATCAGGAAACAACAAGTCAATTCAAAACTTTGGCTTTTTGTTTATGCTTGGATTGGAATGATTGTTTGGAATGCAGGAACCGTTTGGTGGATATGGAATGCGAGTTCTGGAGGCGCTATAGCAGCCTTTTTTATCAATAGTGCTCCTATGTTATTGCCATTTATGTTGATGCATTCTATCAGTAAAAAAACCGGTAAAACTGAATATGCAATTTTTATTGGCACATGGATTTGTATGGAGCTGATGCAATTTCATTGGGACCTTGCATTTCCATGGTTAATATTAGGGAATGTATTTGCTATTTTTCCTCATGCTGTTCAATGGTATGAATACACAGGTGTTCTTGGAGGCAGTTTTTGGATTTTAATAGTAAATAAAAAAGTGTATGAATGGTTTCAAATACGTAAAAGTATTGAACCAATTCTTGTCAAAAAGAAACTATTTAATCTAGGTTTCATTTACCTTTTTTTACCGGCTCTTTTCTCTTATCTGGTGCTTCAGAATTTACGAGATACCATGAATAAGTATCAATCGAAAACAGCCAATATTGTAGTAGTTCAGCCTAATATCGATCCATATAAAGACAAATTTGATGGGATGACTCCAACAGAACAATTGGAGAAAATGATTTACCTAGCTGAAAAGAAAATTACGCCTTCAACTCAATTTGTTCTCTTTCCTGAAACTGCTCTCCAAGGTGGAATCAATGAAGGTGAAATTGAAAATGAATATTTGATAAAAGCTTGTAAAGAATTTTTAAACCGACATCCGGGTTTAACTTTACTTGTTGGTGCCGATTCATACAAGACATTTCCGAATGATAATGCAAAGCGACCTATTACCGCAAGGTTTTGGAAAAAATATCAGGTTTATATAGATTCTTATAATACGGCATTACTCATCTCAGGCAATGATTCTGTTTCTATTTATCATAAAAACAAAATGGTTCCAGGTGTTGAAAAAATGCCCTATCCTCAAATTTTTGGATTTCTTGAATCGTTGGCAATTGACTTAGGTGGTACCAGCGGAAGTTTAGGTTCTGATGGTGAAAGTATGGTGTTTAATACCAAACAAAGAATTGGACTTGCACCGGTTATTTGTTATGAGTCTGTTTTTCCTGATTTCTTAACAAGTTATATCAATAAAGGAACAGATGTAATTTGTATCATCACCAATGATGGCTGGTGGGGAAATACACCTGGTTTTGCGCAACATTTTAGCTATGCTAGATTAAGAGCCATAGAAACAAGAAGACCAGTGGCAAGAAGCGCGAATACTGGAATCAGCGGCTTTATTGATGCAGAAGGAAATATTCTTCAAAAATCAGAATGGTGGACAGAAGATGCTTTATCACAGGAATTAAAATTATTACCAATTGAAACCACATTTGTTAAATACAGCGAAATTATAAATTACTTCATCATCTTTTATTTCTTTAATATTCTGATGAAAATTTATCGCTATAGGAAACAACCTGATTTCAACTCTTAGTCGACTCTTGCTCTTCTAGTTAACAAAATTGGTTTTTGATTCACTTCAAAATGACCACTGCTATTAAAGAATTCTTGTCGAACCAAGTATACTCCCTCATTTGGAAAACTCCCATTATCTGAAGAACCATCCCAGAGAAAAAAGCCTTCATAACCCACTCTTTCAGCCAAAACAAGCTCTTTTACTTTTAAACCTCTTTCATTGATAATAAATAAATTCATTGTTATATCATTCGATGTAAACCGATAATTAATTTGTAAGAAATCCTGAAAACCATCGCCATCAGGAGAAATAATACTCGGTTCAATAACTAATGTTTCATTAGAAGTATTCTCTTTATAAAGCATGCAATTTTTCTGCGTTGGACTAGCATAAGCACAAAAAGCAGAACTTGAAGTCCAATTGTTTTTGGGATTAGAAAAGGGGGAAAGTCTTTCTAAACTAACTCCTTCTTTATCTACAATAGAATTAAAATGTAGTTCATCACTTGCAAGCATGGTTTCCAGTTTATACCCACTTTTATCTAATAAATGAAGATAAATGCCATCATCAGGTAAAGATGGGATTTTAGAGAATAATTGCAGCTTGGAATTGACATTTGGATAAAAATCAAACTGATTAATTTCAGTAAAAACAAGGTAAGAATTTGGAGGCATTAAATAGCCCTTTTCATAAATTGGCAAAACCTCTTTGTAGTCTGAAATTAAATCTGTTGAACTAGCGAAATGATAATTTTTTAAATCGATAAAATTCGAAGAGCGATTGTACAATTCAATAAAATCGGAGCCGCCGCTTTTAGGATTAAATAAAACTTCATTTAGAACAATTGCAGTTGAATCTTCCACTGGAAATTTAAATGAAATCAGCGTATCAACAAGTTTGTTTCCTGCACAATCTTTCATTCCATTTAGCTTTATACTGATTAGATTTACTGTATCAAATGGACCCTGATTTTTATACAAAAATGTTTGGTTGTTATTAAACGATGCAAATCTGGAGCCATCAAATAAATCACTTTTAAAAACAAACAATGAATTTGAATCTATAGCTTCATTAAAATAAAAGAGAATTTCAGAATTTGAAACAGGATAAATTCTTGTAAATTCAGGTTTAAACCTGTCTACATTAGATTCCTTCACCGAATTCGATATTCCTGCAGTATGTTTAAATTCATTGTTGTTTGATGCACGCCAATTGGACATTCCAGCACAAGGATTTTCTGAATCTTTCATTTCAATTGACCAGGATTTTTGTTGCCTTTTGAATTCATCATGATACCAATCCTGGTTATAATAAACCTCATGTACACGAAAACCAAGTGAATTAAACAGAAACAAACTATCACTTAAACTCAACGACGGAAAAGAACTGAAAGCAAGCGGATTTTTAAAATTGATATTTGGCTCTTTACACAGAACAACAAATGAATCAGGATATAAAAGATATTCAGGTAATTTAATGAATGAACTTCCTCTTTTTAAAACCATGTTTTTTAATTGAATCAAGCGCTCTGACTTGTTAAACAATTCAACAAATTCATTATTGAATTCAGTATCAAATAAAACCTCATGTATAAGCACATCATTTTGGTAAGCTTCTAAGGGTGTCATGTAAAAAACCTCTGCATGTTGTAAACGTTGATTCCCCGAACAATCACTCCAATTAGTTAATTGAAATCTTCGGGTTTCCCTTTCAGAAAGTGGAAGCCAATTGAAAATAAAACTGTCATTTGAAAAAGAGCTCCAAACTAAATCAGCCTCGATAGAATCTGAATTAAAAAGGTATTTTAGTTTTCCAAGTGATGTTTTATCATCAAAAACCAAAAGAATTCTTGTTTGATTAATCGTTTGATATGAACTTAAAAGCGGAGCAATTGTATCCGGAAGAATATTCCATCCAAGATTTCTTTCTCCAGGACTACCGCCAATTGATTCTTTGGAAGCTTCCCAGGCTTTTTTTCCTTCACATAATTTTGTTGGATGAATTAAAGACAAACTTATACCGCCATCAGGTAAAGTTGATGTCCCAAACCACGACATATCATAAGAAACATCATCAATTATTAAACCATCAGTGCCTATAATTTGTAAACGATCACCTGAATTGTTTAAGCTCGGAAAATTAGCCAATGGAACTGAGAATTTACCTCGAAACAAGGAGCTATCTAAAGTAGCATGTAACAATAAGAATGAATCCGGTTTCAAAATAAAATCAGGCAAAATAGAAGTAGCGGAACCATCAGTAATTTTTATTCCTTTTAATGAAATCGGGAATTTACCTGCATTATAAATTTCGAGATATTCAGCATTTGCTAATCCTTTGGAAGGTTCAGGATCAAACATTATTTCTGAAAACAATAGTTCTTGTTTTTGTATTTGATGATAGAACAAAAAGAGACTTGAATCACCCATTAAATTGCCTTCTAAATCTTGAATTCCTGAAAGTTTTAGTTCAAGAAGAGAATCCGGTAAAGCCTTATCCAATAAGATACTAAGCGTTTTGTTTGTCTGAGTCCAATT
>JBMLOK010000475.1:7537-8813 GCA_049243005.1 Bacteroidia bacterium
TAGCAGTATCTAACCAAACACTTAAAGAACCTGAAGAATCAAATAAAACCTCAAATGCACCTGAATTAAAAGACTTTCCTAGTGTGGAAGGACGTCCTCTCGCTAAAGTTCTTCTTTGACCATTATTCGTGTGAACCAATAAAAGTGAATCGGTGCTACCAGTTGAACCGCCAAATTGTAAGAACAATGCGTTGGTTGATTTAAGGAGTGTAAGACTATCAGCGTAAAGAAAAAAACGAAAAACGTTCTGTGAACTAGGATTAAATCCATAGCGAAAACCGGATTTCCAAACCATATTTTTTCCAATGGGTAGAATTGGAATTACTAAGGAGATTTCACCTGAAGTTCCAGTTCTTGCATTCGACTGAAGTTCCGAATTAAGGTTTACCTGAAAAAGCGAATCATCACCTAACCAGGTAGGATTTGACTTCAAATCAAAATCAGAGAAATCGTCTGAAACCTGCGCTTTTATTGATGAAGAAATGCCAAACATCAATAAAAAATAAAGACGGAAAAGAGTAGAATACAGCCTAAATGTTATCATATCAACTAGAAGTTAGTTCAGGATTTTTAATCGCAAAATTTTTTCATTCAAGTTGATGGATGTATTTTAGAGGCCTAAATTAAAATCCCTATTCATGAAAATTGCTGTTGTTGGAGCTACCGGCTTAGTTGGTTCGGTAATGCTGAAAGTATTAGAGGAAAGAAATTTTCCTGTAACTGAATTAATTCCTGTTGCTTCTGAGAAATCGGTTGGTAAGGAAATTCAATTCAAGGGAAAATCTTTTAAGATACACAGCATGCAAGCTGCCATCGATGCAAAACCTGCTATAGCTTTGTTCTCAGCAGGTGGAAGCACATCATTGGAATGGGCTCCAAAATTTGCTGAAGTTGGAACATTTGTCATCGACAATTCATCTGCATGGAGAATGAATCCTGATAACAAATTAATTGTTCCTGAAATCAATGCCGATGAAATTGGAGTAAACGATAAAATTATTGCCAATCCAAATTGTTCAACTATACAAATGGTATTGGCTTTAAATCCACTTCATCTTAAAAACAGAATTAAACGCGTTGTTGTAAGCACTTATCAAAGCGTTACCGGAACCGGAGTGAAAGCGGTTCAACAAATGGATAATGAAAGACAAGGTGTAGATGGAGAAATGGCTTATAAATACAAAATCGATAAAAATGTAATTCCACAGATTGATGTATTTATGGACAATGACTATACCAAAGAAGAGATGAAAATGGTGATGGAAACCAAAAAAAT
>JBMLOK010000476.1:0-1632 GCA_049243005.1 Bacteroidia bacterium
AGTTTCAAAAAATATTCTCTAATAAAACCAAATAGGGCAGAGCTCATTCCTTTATAAAACGGAATAGTTCTGCCTTCTTTTTTTAAGTTCTCCCTGTGCAATTTTGCGTAAACTTCCATTTTTAAACGGTAATGTGCTGCATTAGGAGTTGTAAAATGTAATAACCTGGCTTTTAGTTTTTTGGTTGATTGGTTTTCATTCAATTTCAGTTCTTCATGAACAACTTTGTTTTCATCCCAATGATTTAGCTTTCTATTGAACAAGCGCTTTTGCCAATCTGGATTCCATTCTCCAAAATAAATGGCTTTGTTACCAAGGTGATTTAATCTGTTCACTAGAACTACTTCATTTTTTAGGCTTGATTTAATCAGATTGATTTCATTTGCCAATTCCTCGCTGATTCTTTCATCAGCATCCAAAGAAAAAATCCAATCGTTTTGAGCTTGTTGGTTTCCAAAGTTTTTCTGGTTTGAATAACCTTTCCATGCATTATTGAAATAACGGGCTCCGTTTGATTTCACTAAATTGGGCATATCATCGGTGCTATCGTTGTCAATCACCAAAATATCTGAACTAATTCTTTTAGCAGATACTATGCAATCCACAATATTTAACGATTCGTTTTTGGCAATTATGACAACCGAAATTTCAACACCCATGCTGCAAGTTTAAAACAGAAACAATTTTTTACCTATTTTATTTCTAAACCTTGCTAATTACATGTATTTACGAATATTTTCTACTTCTGAAACCCTACTTTTGCAGAAATTTTTTCAGCATGAAATACGATGTAACAGTAATTGGTTCAGGTCCCGGTGGTTATGTAGCGGCTATCAGACTTGCTCAACTTGGATTTAAAACAGCATTAATCGAAAAGTACTCAACCCTTGGTGGTACTTGTTTGAATGTTGGTTGTATTCCTTCAAAAGCACTTTTAGATAGTTCAGAACATTACCACAATGCCGTACATAATTTCAAAACACATGGCGTTGATGTTAAAGATGTGCAAGTAAATCTTGCTCAAATGATTGAAAGAAAAAATGGTGTAGTAAAACAAACCTGCGATGGAATTGAGTTTTTAATGAAGAAAAACAAAATTGATGTTTACCGTGGTTTGGGTTCTTTTGTAAACAGAAATACCATAAAGATTTCAGGTGAAAAGGAAGAACAAATTGAAACCGATAAAGTAATTATTGCTACCGGTTCAAAACCAGCAACTTTACCTGGAATTGAAGTTGATAAAACAAGAGTAATTACATCAACAGAAGCATTAAAAATGACCGAAGTGCCAAAAAGCATGGTGATTATTGGTGGTGGTGTGATTGGATTGGAATTAGGTTCAGTTTACTCACGTTTAGGCTCTAAAGTTTCTGTAATAGAATATACCAACAGCATTATTCCAACAATGGATGCTGCTTTGGGAAAAGAACTTCAAAGAGTTTTAAGAAAACAGGGATTTGAATTTTTCTTTAGTCATAAAGTAAAATCTGCTATCAATACAGGAAGTGAAGTTGAAGTAAAAGCAGATAATGACAAAGGTGAAGAAGTTGTTTTTAAAGCTGATTATTGCTTGGTAAGTGTAGGACGTAAACCATATACACAAGGTTTAGGTTTGGAAAATGCAGGTGTGAA
>JBMLOK010000477.1:0-1081 GCA_049243005.1 Bacteroidia bacterium
CATAGTTTTAATTCATGGATGATTGCAGTGGTTTTATCGTATTCTATTCTGCAATTAAGAGTTAGAAATTCACTTAGAAAGTATTATTGGATTCCATTTTTGTGGGCAAGTTTGGTGGCCATATCCAGAGTGATGCTTGGAGCCCATAGCATACTTGATGTTTCTGTAGGTTCATTCATGGGAATTATAGTAGCATCAGGCTTTTTATATTTCGACAAAACACGACCTTTATTATTTCAAAAACGAGGATGAAAATATTATACGGAGTGCCCGGAGAAGGCATGGGACATGCAACCAGGACAAAAGTAATTGTTACACATTTACTTGAAAAAGGTCATGATGTTAAAATAGTTTCAAGTGATAAGGCTTTTGGCTTTTTGAGTCAAGCTTTTCCGGGAAGAGTTTATGAAATTGAAGGATTACATTTTGCTTTCAAAAAAGGGAAAGTTTCAAAAAGTGGAACCTTTATTTTGAATCTAAAAAATCTTCCCAAAAACTTGGTTAAAAACTTCGAACAATTTTTGTTTCTGGATGAAAATTTTCAACCTGATATCATTATTTCAGACTTCGAATCCTTTACCCATTTTTTTGCAAAAACCCATGGCATTCCATTTATCAGCATAGATAATATGCAGGTAATGGACAGATGTAAGTTAGATATTGAAATTGAAGATGATGAAAAATCGAATTACAGACTGGCCAAAAACATTGTAAAAGCAAAGGTTCCGGGAGCTGAGCAATATTTTATCAGTTCGTTTTTTGAAGCAGAAATCAGCAAAGAAAATACACAATTGGTTCCGCCTATCATCCGTCAATCTATACAAGAAGCAAAGGTGGAAAAAGGCAATCATATTTTAGTTTACCAATCCACAGGTGCCGGAAGGAAATTGATTGAAATCCTGAAGAAATTAAAAAAGGAACAATTCATTGTTTATGGCTACAATGTTGAAGAAGAAGATGAAAATGTAATCTTAAAGAAGTTCTCCGAAACTGAATTCATAGAATACTTTGCTAAATCGAAAGCAGTGATTGCTAATGGAGGATTTTCATTTATCAGTGAAGCCATTTATTTAAAAAAACC
>JBMLOK010000478.1:0-1376 GCA_049243005.1 Bacteroidia bacterium
TTGACATGTTTAAATTATTTCTAATGTTAAGTCCATAGCACCATTCTTCCAAATCCTTTCACCTAGTTGCTTCAACTTTTCTTTATCTTCATTAAGTACTTTAGCGAAAATATTGCAGGCATCCAATCCTTTTCCTTCGCCATAATAAATACCAAAACAGTTTTTAGTTTTAGAACGAACTGGCAATGAAGGACCTAATACGACTTCACCCGGTTCTGTAAAAACAGAAGCATTTTCTTGAATGATATCAAGGGGAGGCAAGTCATCAAACCAAATTTCCTGACCAGATAATCGGGCATGGTAAAAGGTACGCTTAAGTGGCAACAATCCAATAAAGGCAGCAACGGTTATTGGAGCCTCATCTGCATACAATTTAAATCTAATAAAATCTGATTGATTATAAACCAATTTAAAACCTAGCATAACCTTATTTTGATTGAAACTTAATTAAAATCAAACAAATTAAAAAGATGGTTTATTGTTTTAAATCCATTTATCTAAAGAATTAATGAAATTAATCCGTTTTAAGGCATTGCTTTCTCTGATAAAGTCTTGAATAGATTTGCTTGTCAGATTAGAAAAATCACCAACGATAACCAATTGCAATCTGAAATTTGAAAACTTTTGCAAGAGTTCTCCGGCAAATCCAGATTTTAATTCAAAAAAATCATCATGAATATCCTCTTTATGAAGTATTAATCCATCCAATTGATTGTAATAAACATCGGCAGCTAAATCAGCTCCCTTTTCTATACTATCGATAAATAAAGAGGCTTTTTTAAGTTCTACAAAATTTCCCTTTTCGCTTGTGTGATAAATAAATTCCATCAGTACAAAAGAAATTCAATTACATCAAATAACTCAAAAAGAATTTCCGTTTAGGTATTTATTTATCAATACAACAAATGAATTTCCGGTTTCTATTTCTTGTAATTGCTGAAGATTTGATTTCAGTTCATTTTCCAATTCGGGATACTTTTTCGTGAATTGAATTAACACTTTTAATGAAAAACATTTGGTAGAAATATCTGAAAGAGGACTGTTTAGCCAAACAAATAATTCATTTAAAACCTCAGCTTCAATATCATCAGGAATTCCGCAATGAAAAAAGAACTTTGCCAAACTTCGATTAAAATTCAAGATTCCAAATTGTTTCCTATTTAAAAACAAATAACTTAAATGTGGAAATAGTAATGCCGGCTTATTAGTACATAAATCGCCAAGAAACCAGGCAAATCGCATGTTGATGGGATGAGGTTCAGTTAACAAATGAAGTAATTCATTCATATCAGCATGAGTTTCAATAAATTCATTTAATACTAACTTTCGTTGAGCATCTGTTGAATTATTTGATAGAACTAATTTAACATCTGTTA
>JBMLOK010000479.1:0-2165 GCA_049243005.1 Bacteroidia bacterium
ACACCATTAACGAATAAAAAAACCCCCTCGACGCTTTGACACCCGCGCCCCGACGGGCCGCGGTTGACAAGGCGTCGAGGGGGAACATTCAAACCATTTTAATACTACCAATATTAAACCACCTAACGGTTTTTTTACGTTGTTTAAATTAGATTTTCATTTGTTTGAAGCCTAATATTATAGTACTTAGGAATTCATTTAAACCAAGAATAATACAAGTGTTAGCTATCAAATTATTTTTTTCAATTGGTAAACATGTGGATATTCGTATAATTAATTCATAAAAAACAAAATCAATTGATTGATAACTAGTGCAATTAAAGATTTTCAGCAAGCCCTAAGATAGACTTCATTAGGCTTTTTCTATTCCTTTCTCTTGATTTGCTGCATGAGAAAAATTATTTCTATTTTCCTGCTATTGGTTTTGGCATCACAAATGCTTTGGGCAAAACCAAAAAATCCTAAAAAAGTAATTTTTTTAATTGGTGATGGAATGGGCCTGACACAGATTACAGGCGCCATGGCACATTATAAAGGCAGAAATGCATTTGAAAGATTTCAGGTAATTGGATTGTCAAAAACTTCCAGCTCCGATAATTATGTAACCGATAGTGGTGCCGGAGCAACAGTGTTTTCAATTGGCAAAAAAACTTATAATGGTGCCATTGGAGTTGATTCTGCTAAAAAAGAATCTCTAGGTTTATATGAACTATTAAAAGAAAGAAACTGGAGAACCGGTGTGGTTGCAACATCATCAGTAACACATGCAACACCGGCTTCATTTTATGCGCATGTAAGCAGCAGAAGGTCGGAAGATGAAATTGCAGAGTTTTTAAAGCGTAGAAATTGTGATTTAGCTATTGGTGGTGGAATCAAGTTTTTTACCAAAAGAAAAGATGGTAGAAACTTATTAACTGAGTTAAACGAATTGGGTTTTACCGTTGCTGCTGATACCAATTTGGTTGATATCAAAGCAAAAAAACTCATTTATTTATGCGCAGATGAAGGTATGAAAACCATGCAGGAGGGTAGAGGAGATTTTCTTCAAAAGGCTACTAAAATTGCCATGAATAATTTAGGTTCAGATAAAGAAAATTACTTCCTAATGGTTGAAGGTTCACAAATCGATTGGGGTGGCCACGACAATAATTTCGAATACATGAAAGCGGAATTGATTGATTTTAATGAAACCATCAATCAGGTTTTAGATGCAGCAATGAAAGATGGAAACACATTGGTTGTAGTTACAGCCGATCACGAAACAGGTGGTTTGAGTTTATTGGAAAACAAAGAAAACAAACAAACATTTATCCCTACTTATTCCTCAAAAGGACATTCAGGTGTAATGGTTCCTGTATTTGCTTATGGTCCCGGAGCAGAAGAGTTTGCCGGAATTTATGAGAACAACCAGGTGTTTTACAAGTTCAAAAAACTACTTAAAATCACCAAATAATGCTTCAATACATCATACCTGTAGTTTTAATCCTGCTTATTCTGGTTTTGATTTATTTTATCATGCCCAGATTTTTTAAGGATTACCAAAACGAGAAACTAGCGAAATTGATTTTGTTTGCCTTGATGGCAGCTTACCTCGCCTACGATTTCACCATCAAAGAAAAATGGGCTTATTTAGTTGTATTGGCATTAGGCTCCTTTGCATTTGTTGTGTTGATATTAGATGCGAAGAAGAAAGGATAAACGGAAATTCTAGGATTAACGTTAGAGTACAATATGAAGATTAAATTTTTATTTTTTCAGATATTACTGATTTTAACTTTTAAAGGTTTTGCTCAATCGGCCGAAATGTGGTATTTGGATTTATGGGATGAAGATGATCTTAAATTTAATGACAGCTTAATTAAAAGTGAGCATATTAAATCTGCAATTGTTTTAAAGTTTATTGGCAAAATTGATCCTGATGGATTGCCTGAAAGTTATGATACTATTTATGTTTTAAGCTTTGATGCTGAAGGTAAACCCTTAAAGAAAGTTTATAAAAATGGGTCAATTCATGATTATAATAAAAAGCCAATTGTAATCAATGAGAAGAAGCAAAGATTCAAGGATAGTTTAGTGAGAGAATTTGAAGATTCAACACATTACTATAAATTGGTTTATGATGCAGATGGCAATATAATAGAAAAGAAATTTTGGCCGAAACAAAG
>JBMLOK010000480.1:0-7119 GCA_049243005.1 Bacteroidia bacterium
AATTCTAACTGATGGCGTATAATCATCTTCCATTTGCCCAGATTTAACTGTCCAGATAAATGCAGCTAAAAAGCCAAGTGCCATTACTAAACTTACTCCTATCAATAAAAATATAATATTCATCTTAATTTATTTATTACTATTAGTGAAAATGCCGTTTTTCATAGCAAAGAATGTAGTCATTCCCGTTGTAAAAACTATAACTGATATAGAACTGACTGGCATTAAAATTGCTGCAATTAATGGAGATAGTATTCCTTGCACTGCAAAACTTAAACCTACTAGATTATACATTAAAGAAATTACAAAACTTAATCTTATTACTAATAATGTATGATTCGCAAATTTGAAAAACTTACCTGTGTTTTCGAAAACTGAGGCATCCATAATAGCATCACTAGCAGGTGAAAAATGAGCAGTATTTTCTGTTACAGAAATTCCTAAATCAGCAACCTTTAAAGCTCCTGCATCATTTAATCCATCTCCAATCATAGCGGTAGTTTGTCCGTTCGCTCTCAATTGGTCAATAAACAACATTTTATCAGCAGGACTCTGATTAAATCTCATTTCTGAATTTTGAGGAAAGAACTTAGCCATCGTAACTTTTTCAGTATCTCTGTCGCCACTTAACAAACTCAGTTTTCTATCCAAACTTAATTCATTCAAAACTTCAGTTAGATGATTACGATAAGCATGTTTAATTTCAAAAAAACCTAACAATTCTTGGTTGAATTCAATATAAACTAAAGAAGCCAGATCATTTGTTGCACTATTAACTTTTACTCCTAAATAAGATGCACTTCCTAATCTAATTGAATGATTAGCAATTTTAGCACTTAATCCTTTTCCTTGAATTTCAGAAAACTCATCAACAGGAATTAAAATAGAATCTTGCTTTAAATATGAACTGATTTTCTTACTTAAGGGATGTACAGATTGGTTACAAATACTGTAAACATAATTATTTAGTTCAGTAGTTAATTCTGGTCCGTGAAAAACCACACCAGCATCAGATGAATCTGTTAAGGTGCCAGTTTTATCAAAAACAATATGTTTAATCTTGGCCATTTTCTCAACTACTTCAGGTCCTTTTAAATACAATTTTGCTCTGCCCAATAATCTCATTGCATTTCCTAAAGCAAATGGACTTGATAAAGCCAAAGCACAAGGACAAGCAATAATAAGAACAGCAGTAAATGCATCTAAACTTTTTGAAGGATCTTGAACCAACCAAAACAAAGCTGATGTAATAGCAATACCCAACAAGAAAAAAGTAAAATACTTACTTACCATGGTTTGAAAACTTTCCATTTGACTTTTTGAGTCTTTAGAAAATTGTTCAGAATTCCATAATTGAGTTAAGTAACTTTGAGAAACATGTTTGCAAACTTCCAACTCTAGATTTCCTGAAGTTTGACGACCGCCTGCATAAACCAATTCACCTAATGTTTTGTGTATAGCAATACTTTCTCCAGTAACGAAGCTAAAATCTATTTGTGCATCACCTTTTAAGAGAATTGAATCAGCTGGAATAATTTCGTTGTTTCTGATTAAGATTCTATCTCCAATTTTTAAATTACTTACAGGAACAGTAGTTTCCGAATTTTCATTAATAACAGAAACAGCTACCGGGAAATATGATTTGTAATCACGTTCAAAAGAAATGGTATCAATCGTTCTTTGTTGAACCCATTTACCTAATAATAGAAAGAAGACTAAACCTGCAAGTGTATCAAAATAACCTAAGCCAGTATGAGAAAAAATTTCATAAGTACTTCTAACAAACATCACTAAAATCCCTAAAGCTAGTGGGAAATCAATATTGATTATTCGCTTTCTTAGGCTTTTATAGGCTGATATAAAATAATCACTCGAGCTATATAAAAATGTAGGTAGAGCCAGAAAGAAATTTAGGTAACCAAAAAGGTACGAAAATGTCGACTTTGAGAATGCATCCAGACCAAAATATTCCGGAAAACTTATGAGCATGATATTACCAAAACAAAAGCCGGCAACACCAACACGGTATAATAATTTATTGTTTGATTCCAGCTTCTTTTTCCCTTCTAAATCATTAAGATTTAAAGAAGGTTCATAACCTATAGAAGCAAGTAATTCCACCAAAGATTTAAGTGAAAGAACATGGTGATCGAAACTTATAATTAACTGTTTCTTTAAAAAATCTACCCTGCTGCTTTTTACTCCCCTTTCCAGCTTGTATAAACTTTCCAAAAGCCAAATGCAACTACTACAATGCATAGTTGGAATATGAAAAGTAATTCTGGAAATTTTTTCATCAGAATATTGAATGAGTTGCCTTTTGATTTGCTCATCATCAAGAAAATTAAACTTTACTTTTGAAACAGGATTTTTCCTGGTTGTTCCCGGAGAAGCTTGTAAATTATAGTATTCACAAAGATTGTTTTGCGATAAAATTTCGTAAACCTGCTGACATCCATTGCAACAAAAATCCTTTTCCTCAAAAATTAAATGAGTATTTTGAATGGTATCTCCACAATGAAAACAAGCTACTTTATTCTTTACAACCTTTACCATAGTTTAACCAAGAAAAATAGAACGTTTTGGATTCATGAAAAAGGAGTTTTGCTTATGTAAAAGCATATCATCTATAATTTCATCCTTGTTAACTCCTGAAACCAATAAAAATTGGTCAAGACTAGCAAGCAAAACCAATAAATCTTTGTAGTAATTTTCAGGATAAACCCTTTGTATTGAAAAATGCTGTTTGTAGTTTTTCAGGTAATCAATCACACTTCTTTCTTGTGTTGAACTATCAGCAGTAACAACTACATTCAGAAACATGTTATTCTCCTGTATTTGATCATTCATCAGGTACATAAACAATTTGATGGCATCAAAAGACTTTTTACTACCATCGTACAAGAGAACAACATTCTTAAACGATTGCTGTTCACATGATAACATTAGAATTGGGCATTTGGTATTTCTAAGCATTGCCTTAATACTTGCAAATGAATACCTATCAATATTTTCTTTGTTAAAAATGTCCTTTCCAACTAAGAATAAATCGTTATAAAGACTTTGATCTACGAGTTTTAAATCAACATCCTGCGGCGATAAATATACTTTGGTCTTTAATTCCAGTTCATCACATTTACCAACAAATCTTTCAATAAACTCATTGCTATTTTCGATATTGGTATGTAAAATTCTTTCTAAAATTTCGGTGCGAGTATACTGATTATTCACTAAGTCAGTATTATCAAATGCTTCATGTAAATTCTTAGAACTTATACCTTCAACAAAAGCTCCTTGATAGATATTTTCTTCATTTTTAAAGATTCGGAGAGAACAATCAAGCAATCTTTCAGCTTTTGAGGTTCCATCCATAAGTATAAGCATATTTCTAATCACGGCCTTTTGACATTAATATAACAAAAATAGATTGTTCCTAAAAAGCCAAAAATGACTAACCTCAGCAGCCATTATGATTTAAGTCATGTAAAAAATAAGTCAGCTAAAATCCCTGTGAATCAAGCAAGGAGCTTGTATAATCATAACCAATATCAAAAATTTTCTTTGATGCCGATGCCTTAAATAAATTATAGTCCATTAAGCCCGGAGGTTCAATAAATAAATCGCACTTTTCAATAGATGGTAAAATATTGGCTCTTAAACCGATATGAACAATTCTATCAGCGTAATTACGGATTCGAAATTTATCAGAAAGGTTTTTAACAGGATTTACATACACACCAATAATTTTATCGGCTTTTCCTAATAAAGGCTGAACAGGCAAATTGTTCATTAAGCCGCCATCAACATAAAGACACCCATTAATTTCATAGGGTCTGATAATAATAGGAAGAGCCATAGAGGCCATTATTCCATCAACCAGATTTCCACTTTCGAAAACTTCTATATTAGCCTTACTTAGGTTAGTTGCTGAAATAAAAAGTGGAATTTTTAAGTCTTCAAAAGATTTTGCTCTTAGAAATTTTTGAAGTGTAATTTTTAATCCATCTGGCTTCAGAAAACCTAAGCGAGGGGCTCTAATTTTCAACATTTTGAAAACTTCAAGCCCATTTAATAAATCAAAAATTTCATCCGGAGTATATCCATCAGCATAAAGAGCACCGATTATAGCACCGGCACTTACTCCTGAAATGACAGAAGGAAAAATTGCTCTTTCATTTAAAGCTTTAAGTGCACCTAAGTGGGCGAATCCGCGGACTCCTCCACCGGACAAAACAATTCCTACAGGGTATTGCAAATTATACCGAAGCGTGTGATATTTTCTCTAAAGCCTGGCGATTTAGGATTCGGATTTTCTTCCCTTCCATGTCGATTAGCTTATCGTTTTTAAACTCAGATAACAATCTAATTACAGTCTCTGTTGCAGTACCAACAATATTTGCGATATCTTCTCTAGGAAGTGTAACTGCAATTAAATTATCAAGTGTTTGCTCTTCAAGATGAAAGGTTTGATGAAGAAATAACAGGGTTTCTGCTAATCTTTCACGAACACTTTTTTGAGCCAAACTTTGAATTTTTTCATCGGCTATTCCTAAATCATGACACAATGATTTTAACATCATTTTGTTGATTTGAGGATTCTTTTCAACCAATTCCATGAACACACTTTTTGGTATAAAGCATGAAATTGTATCTTCTATACAAGTAGCAGTTGCAACCAATGGTTCATCAGCTATTAATGCGCGGTATCCTAAAAATTCACCATCTCTGGCAAACCTTATGATTTGTTCTTTACCATCTTTATTAGATCTGGTTAATTTAACCGAACCTTTGCTAAGGCAATAAATTCCCAAAGGAATATTGTCTTCATAAAACATTGCTTGACCTTTTTTATAGTGGCTACAAGTTTTCGACATAGAAACCTTTTCCTTTTCTTCAGGAGTGCAAAACTGAAGGAAGGAAATGCTTCCGGCATCGCAGTGTTGGCATTCTAAGTAAATTTTTTGCATTGTGACAAAAGTATATGAAACTGACCTAAAAATAAAACTATTCTCTTATTTGTCAAATTTTAATTTTCACCAAGCCAAACCTTGAAAAAGAGCTCTTGTTCAGCACTTTGTATTTGCATTTTTCTAAATCTAACATCAAACAAACCTTCATTAGTTTTGAAAAATTCTAATTCACAACCAATTAATTCTAAAACTTCCTTTAAATATTGGTCATATTTTCCTTTTCCAAATACCAAATCATTAAAATATGATTTAAATGATATTCCCGAAATTTCTTCCAATAAATGTTGGTAATCTTTATGACGATATCCTCTACCTAATTTAAATGTACATTCATACATGGCAAACATTACATCATCTAATCGTTTTTTGAAAGATGTACTTTTTAGAATCATTATATCCGCAATTAATGCAATAATCATTCCTTCTGTATATATGGAAACTTTTCTTCCTTTTACACCAGGCACATAACCATCTAACCAGGTATCGAAACTGGAATTTGCCAATGAGTAGTTAAATCTACCATTGTTATTATAATGTTTGGTAAAATCAGAGGATATACTTGAAGCGTATTGTGTCCAATCCCAAACACCACTTCTTTTCAATAAAACATCACCATAATAGGTTGTTACACCTTCATATATATAACCTAATTCACTATAATTTTCTCTGGTAAAATCATATGGAAACATTTCAGCAGGTCTGATTCTTTTTACATTCCATAAATGAAATAATTCATGGCAACTTATTGCTAAGAAATCATCATAAAAATCGGGATTACCAAATTCACTTGCCGGCCCCATGGCTATTACCGTAGAATCTGAATGTTCAACCCCATGACGGAATTTGTATGGTAATAAAGGATATAAAAAGTGGAATTCAGGACATGGTATTTCTCCAAAAATTTTGGCTTGAATTCTTGTATAATTTCTGGTATCTTCTTCTAATTGTCTAAAATTCAAAGTTTCAATTCCATAAAACCAAAAATGAATCAAACAATTACTCTCTTCAAAAGAATGATGAATTAGATTTGGAGAAGCCATAAAAGGGCTATCAGCAAACTGATCAAAATTTACTGCTTTAATTAATTTATTATCCGATTTTAACTGACAGGCGATTTTGTAGGAATCGGGAATTTCTAAACTTAATTCACATGGCTCATTAATTCTGCCATCAACATACATAAAACAATTTACCGGATTGATATAAACAATGTCGGAATCGATATAGGAAGCTCCTGCATCAAATTGATTTGCATAGTATTCATAACAAATTGTAAACTCAGATAAACCCTGACAAGAAATTTCCCAGCTGTCTTTACTAAGTTTTTTCCAAACTAGTTCAGTTCCGGAATTATTGATAGCAGAAAACGACCTTATGTTTTTTGCATAATTGGCCAATTCGTAACGTCCCGGCCTCCAACTTGGAAGCTGCAACTTTAAAAAATGTTCTCCTCTGGTTTGAATAATTGTTTCAATTCTAACAAAATGAGGCTCTTGGTTTGAAATGATTAGCTTGTATCGCATATTGCAACACAAATATGGACATTGCTTACATAGTTACAATTAGCTCCGTGCTAATTTTATTAATTTTTTCTGCACTTTCTTTTTTTCAAAGTCAGAATTTACGTTTCCAACTTTGGTTTATTCTCATTGCCGGAATCAATATTGGAATTCTAACAAGTTTAATTCTAATCAATTATACCAGCAAAAGCGCTTTAATCTGGCCAGGACTTTTATTGGTTTTCATTATTAACAAAGTGCTTGAAATTAGAAAATACTTGTAATTCAGGTTGATTACATTTCTAAAAAACATGTTCAACTCCGGCACCAAATAAAGCAAAATCGTATTTAACGGGGTCGTTTTTATCTATTAACTTTAAGTTATTGGTTAATTCTATTGCCGATTTCCAATCGTTTTGTTCTCTTTCCAATAAACCAAATTTTCGTGCAACTCTGGCAACGTGCAAATCTAAAGGGCATATTAACTGGCTTGATTTGATTTCTTTCCAAATACCAAAATCAACCCCATTTGAATCAGTTCTTACCATCCACCTCAGAAACATGTTTAATCTCTTACAAGCAGAACCTTGATTTGGAGAAGAAACATGCTTTTGTGTACGTTTAGGAACATCAGCCAAAGAAAAAAAATT
>JBMLOK010000481.1:0-2979 GCA_049243005.1 Bacteroidia bacterium
TTTTGGGCGTGCCCCGCTTGAGGGCGGGTCGGGTCATCCACTGCTATCTTTTTGTCTTAATTTTTCTTCAAATAATAATTCCTCCACCAAGCCAAATCCTGCTGATACAGACAAAAAGGATATCCGTTTCTACCCCTCACGCAATGGTTGTAAAATTTGGTTTTTAAAGTGCCATTGTTGGAATTGAACAAGTTTAAAATCTAGTTTTTGAGTGAGTTTTCATGAACTAGTTTTGGGTACATAATTTTAATTTTTATACCCAAAGTAATCTAATCGTCGAAATTTTATTGTTGAAATTGAATTAGCAGTAAATTTGTTGTACATTTACAATAGAATTGTTTAAAATGGGAAATAGAACTATCATAATCAAACCTTTTGATACACATAAAAGTGTTCGAAAGGCGGCTAAAACAACGGATGTTTTTGCCAAATGGGAAATTAATTCAGATGGTAAAAAATATGCATGGTCTAATAAAATGGAACGACTTAGTGTTATCAGGCAAGGAGTGCCATATCAAGCAATAGAAACAATTAGTAAATTGCTGGATCGACCTGTTAAAACAGTTCTTTTAATCCTTGGTATTCCTCAAACAACTTACAATAAAAAGAAGAGTGAACATTCTTTGTTAGATAGACGTGAAAGTGAATTAATTCTATTGATATTGGAGTTACTTGATTTTGGGCAAGAGGTTTTTAATAATGAAAAAGATAAATTCCAGAGATGGATGAAAAAGCCTAATCTTTCAATAGGTGGAAACTCGCCAGAAAGTCTTTTAGATACCACAACAGGTATCAATGAAGTAATGTATTGCCTAAATAGAATTGAATACGGAAATTTTGCCTGATGTTGGTTTACAGAATAGAAAGAGAAAAATATCTTGGAACAACATTAAGCGGAATTGGTGCTTCAATGGTCAAAGGGTTTCGATGGAATAGCTTATCTACAAAATTAGTTTATACTGCCGAAAGCAGGGCATTAGCAACACTTGAAGTTTCTGTGCACTTAGATTTAAGTGAAGATCTTCCCACAGATAGATTTTATGTGGAAATAGAAATTCCGGATGAAGTATCAATTTTGGAGGTAAGTATTCTTGATCTTCCTTCTGGTTGGGATTCTAAACCACCTTCACTTACAACTCAAATTATTGGAGATGATTTTGTTAATAATGGTGATGCTGCAGTTTTAAAAGTACCAAGTTGTATTGTGCCACAAGAATTCAATTACTTGATTAATCCTAATCACCCAGATTCAAAAAAGATTTTAGTTAAAAGCGCCGTTCCTATGAGTTTTGATTCTAGATTTAAAGTATAACTAAAATATTAGCCTTTGTTAAATGTTAATACTTCGTTTCTAATTTCTTCAAATTGAATGCATCTATTTTAGGCATTTTAATGCACTTTTGTATTGAATATTTCCTGCTAAACCTTATTTTTGTACAAAAAAGTGCTTTATGGTACACTTTGCCGATTTAATTCAAATTATAAAAGAACGTAGAAATGAACTACAAGTAACTCAAGAAAGTCTGGCTGAATTATCTGGAGTTGGTTTAAGAACTCTTAAACAGTTTGAAAGTGGAAAAGGAAATCCAACCTTATTGACTATACAGAAATTGGCTGATGTTTTGGGATTGGAATTATGTCTAAAGGTTAAAGTTTTATCTGCTAAATAATGAGAAAGGCAAAAGTATTATTCAAAAATGAAGAGGCTGGCGTTTTAATTCAGAATGATGATGCATCCTTTACATTTCGCTACCATAATGATTGGATTATCAATAATAGTAAACAAAGTATTAGTCTCACATTACCTAAATCAGAAAAGGAATTTCATGCTAAATTCTTGTTTCCATTCTTTTTTAATATGCTTCCGGAGGGAACAAACAAACAAGTAGCATGCAGATTGAATAGAATAGATGAGGATGACTATTTTAGTTTGCTTTTAACATCAGCAAAAACAGATAGCATTGGAGTTGTGCGAATTCTAAAAATTGAAAGTGAATGAGTATACCTGAATTAAAATTCTGTCCTGGTACCTTGTCGGAAGGTTTTGATACTTATAGCAGAACCGCTTTAAACAGACTTTTTCATGGTAAAAAGGTTCACCATATTTTACCTTACGATTCTCCTGATTTTGAACAAGGTTCATCTGAAGTTTTTGAACAGAATCGAAGGTTTATTTCGATTTCCGGGGTGAAAGAAAAATTTTCCGTTTTACTCGATAAAAATAAGTTAAGATTAACTCAAGAGAATGAATCCGGAACCTATATTCTAAAACCAATTCCGGCTGCTTCTAGAAAACCCGATCAAATGCCGGCAAATGAGCATTTAACTATGCAAATTGCTCGACAGGTTTTTGGAATTGAAACGGCTGAAAACGCATTGATTTTTTTTAAAGACGGTTCTCCTGCTTATATAACTAAAAGATTTGATGTCAACGAAAATGGAGTAAAACTTGCTCAGGAAGATTTTGCTTCGCTGGCAAAAAGAACACCTCAATCACATGGTTGGCACTATAAATACCAGGGTAATTATTTGGAGTTATTTGAAATCATGAAAAAGTATTTAACTACTTATAAGTTAGATGCACCGAAACTGTTTAAACTTCTGGTTTTTAATTACCTTTTTTCTAATGGTGACGCACATTTTAAGAATTTTTCCATTTTGGAAACGAGCCTTGGTGATTTTAGATTAAGTCCGGCTTATGACTTATTAAACAGCCGTATTCATATTGAAGACTCTGATTTTGCATTGGAAGAAGGACTCTTGCCTTTAAATCTCTCCCAAGGCAAAATAGCTTTACAATTTGCTCGCTTAGCAGACAAAGTTGAGATAAGTGAAAAGAATTTTCAGGATATCATGTCCTTGATGATTTCTAAATCCGATTTAGTAGAAACATTAATTTCAGCATCTTTTCTTAACGATTCAACTAAACGAACCTACTTGCAATTGTATCAAAGTAGATTAAAGCAATTGAAGAAATAA